>JBKEAC010000134.1:0-42215 GCA_047971925.1 Mangrovibacterium sp. | reverse complement strand
CCCATGAGCTAAGTTAAGCTTCAAGTTATAATGTAATAAGAAGTCTTTTAGCTATGAATTTTGTTCGGTATAAGCATAATGATAAGTTATCGGATTAAAAATGCGCTGATTTATTTCTTCCAAGGCTGTTTTTAGAAAATAAAAATCTGTAGGTCACAGCTTCAAGCTAAATAATCGCTATGTCCAACACCGATTGGGAAAGTGAAGTTGAGAGTGTGAAAGATGAGTTAATCTGAAGGCTTGTGAGTCTATTCATTGATAAAATAAGCCTATTGACTGAATCTTTTTCGTTATTTGAAAAAACTAGCATATCATTGTACAATGAATTTTTAAAATTAATGATATGAAAATGCCTCGTTTTTTAATTACAGCGTTATTTGTTGCAACAATTGCATGCTTTACACCCTCGTGTTCATCGAGTAATGATGATGTGGTGGAAAATATTGGAGACAACGATGATACCAATAACTCGGGCGATACCGATGATTATGTTGATACTGGCGATGATGAGCTAAATGGAAATTCGCAAACGGTGAACTATGATAATATGATTACCATTGCCTATTCAGCAACAGGGGCAACCATCACCAATCCTTTTGAGGGAAGTGGCGTAACGATAAGCAACACCGATGGGCATGTGGTTGTAAATTCAAGCATTACTAATAAAGAATTGTACTATGTGCTTTCGGGTGAAAACTCAAATGCTTCATTGAAAATTTATGGTGAATATAAATTTAATCTCGTGCTAAATGGTGTGGGAATTACAAACCCAACTGGTGCAGCGATTAACATTCAGTGTGGTAAGAAAATTTCGGTTTTTCTTCAAGATAACACCAATAATCGTTTGATTGATGGCGAAACATATACCTTGGTTGATGGTGAAGACATGAAAGCTACACTTTTTAGTGAGGGACAGCTTAACTTCTATGGCGAGGGTTCGCTTGAGTTGCGCGGAAAATATAAGCATGCCATCTGCACCGATGATTATTTCCGTCAGTATGCCGGAAACATCACAGTGAAAGAAGCCGCTAGCGATGCGGTTCACACTAACGAATATATTCAAATTGATGGCGGAACAATGACAACTCGCTCTGTGGGCGAAGGTTTCGATGCTGGAACTTACATTCAAATTAATGCCGGAACTCTTCAAATTACAACAAGCGGATTGAGCGGACATGGCATGAAAAGTGCGGAGTATATCACCGTTAATAGTAGTGGTGAAATGACAATCACTACCTTTGGAACAGCGGCTAAATGCTTGAGTAGCGATGCTGATATGCTCATTTCAAAAGGAACACTCGTTTTAAAAACCAATGGGGGCTCTTATTATGATACCGATGATGCCGACATTTCATCTCCAGCGGGAATAAAGTGCGATGGCAACATGATTGTAGATGGCGGAACGCTCAGCATAACATCTACTGGAGCAGGCGGTAAAGGAATTAGTGTTGATGGTGCGCTTACGATTAACAATGGCACAATTGAGGTGAGCACATCGGGTGGAAAATATGTGTATAATAGTAGTAATGATACTTCGGCAAAGGGAATTAAAAGCGATGGTAACCTCACGGTGAATGGGGGAGTAATCACAATTAAGACCACGGGCGAAGAAGCTGAAGGTTTGGAAAGTAAAGACATCATGACTATTGCCGGTGGTGAGCTAAACATTCAGACTTACGACGATGCGATGAATGCAACAAACCACATTGAAATTTCAGGTGGAAAAACTTATTGCTATGCCACAAACAATGATGGTATTGATTCTAACGGAACAATCACCATTTCGGGTGGTACGGTGGTGAGCAGCGGAACAACACAACCTGAAGAGGGTTTTGATTGCGATAATAATCGCTTCACTATCACTGGTGGTTTGTTAGTGGGAATTGGTGGAGCAACAAGCAGTCCGACAGCAAACTATTGCACTCAATATTCATTGATCTATAACATGTCGTCAAGTTCATTGGTTCACATTGAAAACACATCGACGGGGGCTGAAATTCTCACCTTTAAATTGCCACGAACTTATAATTCGGCTGTCTTGCTTTTTAGTAGTTCAAGCCTTGCTAAGGGCACTGGCTACACCATCTACACTGGTGGCTCGGTGAGTGGAGGTACTGAATTCCATGGTTTATATTCGGGTGCAAGCTACACCAAAGGCACATCGGCTGCAACATTCACCCCAAGCTCAATGGTTACTACCGTAGGCTCAACTGGCGGAGGTGGTGGCAGACCATAGGTTTTTGAGAATATTTTCAACTCGAGTAAATAGAAAAAAAGCTGCCTTCGAATGTTCGAAGGCAGCTTTTTTTAATGTTATTCACGAGCGTTATTATTCGGGGAGGATAACGAATTCAAGCTGGTCGGCTTTTTTAAAGAATCGTTTAGCAGCTTTCTGAATATCTTTTGTTGTTACAGAATCGAGCAATTTTGCATATTCCTCGGTATTCATGCCCTCATCGCCATATTCGTAGTAGCTAGCAAGTTTCGACATCCAATAGTCGGTGTTTTTAATTTGGCTATCGAGATTTTTCTTCATGTTAAGCACCACTTTGTCGAGATCTTCTTGTCTGATGAAGTTCTGTGCAATGTTGAGCTCTTTATGCACTAACAATTTTAGTTGGTCGGCTTTATCGGGGTCGCAATTAAAGCTGATGCCCAAAGCTTGGTAGCTTTTAGGCGAGCGAAAAGCTTGTGCTTTCACCGACACGCCATATGTTCCACCTTCTTTTTCACGAATATTCTCGGTATATCGAAGACTAAGAATTGATCCTAATATGCTGTGATAAATATTATTTGTAAGCTTATATTTGCAAGCTGCCTTTTGCTTAATAAAAACAGTTGATTTAGGCTCTTCCATCTTGATATTAATGCGATGCTCACGATCTCCTTTTGGGAAATAGTCGCCATGATATATCCACGTATCTTTTTCAATGTTGGTGGGTTCAATCGATGCAATGTATTGCTCAACATATGACTTTAGCACTGCTTCATCTACATCGCCCACAATGAAGAACGTGAAGTCTGCAGGATTCGCAAAACGTTCTTTGTAGATTTCCACCATGCGGTTGAAGTCCATTGCTTCCACATATTCTTTGTTATATTTCAATGATCTAGGGTCTCCATTAGCTTCAATCGTTGCAATCGTGTCTTTCATGATTGCTTCTGAAGTTTTTGTTTGAGTAGCTAGTCGGTCGAGAGTTTGTTTTTTTACACGTTTGAACATGGCTTCATCGAAGCGAGGTTCACGGAAACGCATGTAAGTCAGTTGCATCATTGTTTCTACATCGCCCATTGAGCTATTGGCAGTAACCGATTCATAGTAGCTGTTTAATCCGAACGAGCTGTTAGCCCATTTTCCGTTAAGCACTTGTTTCAATTGGTCGGGGTCGTGCATTCCGATACCATAGTTTCCAACATAGCTAGAAGCGGCGCTGAATGATGGTAAATCGTTCACATCGTAAAGCGATGATCCACCTTGGCTGGTGGCAGTCAGGCGTAATGAATTTTTGTCGATGTCATTGTATTTGAATACCACTTTAGCACCATTAGAAAGTGTCCATTCGGTTGCCTCAAACTTTTCAATTTTCTTTTCTGCTACAATTTTACCAGGCGTTGGAATCGAACTCATGAGGTTCTCATTGGCAAGCGTTTTCTCTTTGTGAGGTTTAAGCTCTGCTTTGTCAACCATTTCCATTGCTTTAGCAATTCCTTCTCTAGTGATATATAGCGAATCGCTCTCATTGGTTGGTCCTGTAACAATATAGTTTCGATTCTGACCAGTAAAATATTTTGTTGCCACATCTGCCACTTCTTCAGTGGTGATTGTTGGAATTATTTCGCGCACAAAATGGAGTTCAAATTCAATTGTTTTCATGGGGTCGCCATAGAGGTATGTTGATTGAATTTGCTTGCAATAGCTATCGTTGTCCACTTTGTCACGCTTGTTATAACGGTTTTCAGCCGACATGATCGTGCTTGTTTTCTTGCGGTCGAGTTCTTCTTCTGTAAAACCAAATTGTTTCACTCGTTGCAACTCGGCATATACAGCAGCAAAGGCGTATTGCACTTTTTCTGGTTTAGCCGTTGCGTTTAATTCAAAAATCTGATAATTTCTTTCTAGATTACTAAAACCAATTCGAGCAGAAAGAAACTGGGTGTGTCCTTCTCGTTGCTTAGTTTTCAGGCGATCGTTTATTAAGCTCACGAAGAAGCTTTTAATATAGCTATTGCGAAGGTCTTCGAGTGTCTTGCCGTTGTCTTTTTTATATCTTTCGCTAGCACTCAATGTTACCACTTTATAATCGGGGTCAGTTACTTGAATGAAGCCCGTTTCTTTGCTGTCTGGAATTATGATATTTTCACGTGCTTGTGGATTTTTAATGGCAGGAATGGCAGAGAAAAGGGCGATTATTTTTTTCTCAATAACATCCACATCAATATCACCCACCACAGCTACAGCTTGCAAGTCGGTTCGATACCAATCATGATAGAATGAGCGCAGTTCATTGTGTTTGAAGTTTTGGATTACATTTAAATCGCCAATTACATCACGGTAGGCATAAATTGTATTGTTGTAGAGGAGGGGATTTGTTTGCTCGCGAGTTCTAGATCCTGCATTTCTTCTGGTTCGCCATTCTTCAGATATTACTCCTCGTTCGGCATCAATTTCTTCTGCTGAGAGTTCGAGATTGTCGCACCAGTCGTGCAAAATGATTAGGCAAGAATCAACCAATGATTCTTGTGCCACGGGCACTCTACTAATATTATATACTGTTTCGTTGCGAGTGGTGAAGGCGTTCACATCTCTACCAAATTTAATTCCGTTTTTTTCTAGCATGTTGAGCATGCTCTTTCTCGGAAATGTAGCGGTTCCGTTGAATGCCATGTGTTCTAGGAAGTGAGCAAGACCATCTTGGTTGTCGGTTTCTAATGAGGCACCTACATTCTGATAAATATAAAAGCTCGCTTGGTTTTTAGGTAGCTCATTGTGCTTAATGTAGTAGGTCAAGCCATTGGGTAATACACCAGTTCGAACAGTCTGGTCAGATGGAATTGGTTGAGATAAATCGGTGAATTTTTGTGCAAAACCCGACAAGGTCAGGTATGTAATTCCGATTAAAAGAGAAAGTTTTTTCATAAAAATAACTATTTTGGTTGTTTCTCCACAGCGATCACTTTTTTGAATTTAGAATATCAAGCATACTTGGAGATAATAAAATTACAATTCGCAATCTTTTGATTACACCTCAAATGTACAAATAATCTTGAAAGGAGAGTAGCTGAGGTGTTAATAATTTCCAATCTACTTTAGAGATTACCTATGAATGAAAGAAAAAAAGAAGTAGAGAATCCTAATTGCCGTTAGGTTGTTTCTCTACTTCTGCTTAATTACTTTTTCATGTCATTAATCTGAGCTTGCAGGCGCATGCGCTGTTTCTCGGTTGTTGTTTTTTCGAGTGCCGCTTCTTTTAGTTCAATGGCTTCTTGTTTTTTGCCTTGTTTGAAAAGCATGTCGGATTTCAAAAGGTCGACACTGTATTTTCCTGGTGAAAGCTTGTAACAATAGTTTATCCATCGATCAAGTTCTTTATAATCAGATTTACTTTCGCAATATCGCAAATAGGTGTATCCCTGATCAACAATAGGCTTAATCACGCGATTCGACTTTGCACCATCGTTGAGCTTTTGTGCTGTTGTTTGACTAAGTTCATCTTTATTGTTGTTTGCTTTCATCTTCACTAGAGCATCGTGTAGTCGTTTATCTTCAGCTTTTATTTCCTTATAACTCATGATTCCGATAATGCTATCGACATAGGCTTTTGCTCCCGATTTATAGGCATTAATATTGCCTGCCAAAATCAGGTATTGCAATTCAGCTTCGTTATAATCGGTAATGAAAGGATGCTTTACGCTAGACTCTAATTCACGACTTTTGTTGATGTACGTGCGCATTAGCTCAGGGCTTTTTTTTGTGTTGGCAGCTTTGAGCGTATTTCTCACGAGCATTTGCTCCAAATAATCGACTTTGTTTTGTGAATTGGGGAAGAATGCATAGTAGGCTTTTTTGTTTTTGGTGAAGATTTCGCCAGCTTTTTCACCAAAGTAGATGAATTTGTTATGGCGATCGAAAAACTCATACATGTCGCGACTGTCTTCTTCCACTGAATTTTGCACTTTTAGCCATTGCTCCAATGCATCACCTGGATTCCCCACATATTCAAGCATTTTCTCTATGTACATTAGTAAGAAGTCTTCATCGTTTTTCTGCTCAGGATACATCTTTTGAAGACTTTCCATGCTGATGGTTGAACCGAAAGAAGAAGCAGCGTTATTGGCAAGTTCAATGAGCTTTTCATTTGTTTTGAATCCGCCACTGCTGAGCAAAATTTCCTCGTCGGTAGCTAAAAACATCAAAGTGGGGTAACTGAAAACTTTGTATTTCTTTGCCACTTCACGTCCTTCTTTCTCGGCATCTTGCTTAATGCTGATGAACTTTTTGTTGAATACTTCGCCCACTTTTTCATCGAGGAATGGACCAGCAGCGAGTTTTTTACATGGTCCACACCACTCGGTGTAGAAGTCGATGAATACTAATTTATGTTCTTTTTTTGCTAACTCTAAAGCCTCTTCATAGCCGATGTGTTTGAAGTCGATTCCTTGTGCAAACACCGCATTAAAGGCGAATAGTAGTAGGATAGAGCTGAATAAACTTTTCATATACAATTGTTTAAAACTCCATTTTTTCGCCATTTTTCATAGCATTGAGTTGGTATTCATATTCTGCACTTCGTTTGTCTTTGTCGTTTTGTGCAATTTGCAAGGCTTCTTTTTGAATGGCAATTGCTTCCTCTTTGCGGTTGCTGAATTGATATAGAACAGCGGCATATCGGCTCATTATCGAAGGGACGTCGGGTTGAATATAATAAGCCACTTCCATCCAGCGAATCACATCTGATTTTTCTTGCTCGGTTTCCACAAATTTGGCATAGTTTTCAACTAAACTACTCACTTGAAGGCTAGTTCTCACCGCAAAAGGTTGTGTTGCCAATGCATTTAGGTCGCCTTCGGCTCGGAGCTTTTTATTTTTACGATATCCTTCTAACATTTTCTCTTTGTCCACACTTGCCACAACGGCTTCATAATCGTTGTGCACCATTGCTTTGAATCGAGCACCGTTTTCAGTGGCAAGATAATAATAAGCATAGGCCATGCTGCGTTGTTTTTCGCCGCCAGTAATGAGTCCATCTTCTAAACCACGAGCAAATGCCATCTCCAAGATGGTGGTGTCTTTGTGGGTTGTGGCATAGTCGGTTGTTTTTTCTAGCATGCTTTTAGGGAGTTTTTGAAAATTCTCACGTACATCTTTGCGAACATACAGTTTCCAAGCATCTGAGCCATTGTTGCGCTGGAAGATTTCATCGGCTTTGCCATTAAAAATGATTTCTTCATAACTGTTTGAAAGAAGCATCACCATTTCTTTGCTTGATTCTTCGATTGTGGTTTGCATGTTGAGGTAGTGTTCTAGTACATCGGTGTAGCCAGTTGATTTACTCTCTGCTAGTTTATCGATATACATGCGCACAAACTCTTCGTTGTTTTTTTCAGCTTCGTAGCGTTCAGCCAATCGCCCAACACTGTTTGGGTCTTTAGCATAGCTCACTGCAAGTTTCACCTGTTTCATGAACTTTTCGGTTGGCATGGCAGCTTGAAAGCGGTAAACCACTAGTCCGTCGCCATCGAGAAATACATATCCAGGTAAACCTGTGATACCATATTTACGTTTCACAGCAGGACCTTCTCCTCGTTCCACATCAATTTTTATAGCGATGATATTTTCATCGAAGTATTTGCCCACTTCTTCATCCATAAAAACGGTATTTGCCATGTGTTTGCATGGACCGCACCACACAGCCCATCCATCGATAAACACAATTTTATTTTCTGCTTTTGCTTTGGCAATGGCTTCATCGAGTGTGCCATGTTCAAAGTTGATGCCTTGTGCTACTACTTGAGTAAAGCTTGCAAGGAACAGGCTTGCTATTATAAATAGGTGTTTCATTTGCTTATTTTTGAGTATTCAGTTTTTCTATGTCTTTCACTATTTGAGGACGACGACGGTCTTTTTCAGGAATTTTTGCTAAAGCTTGCTCTTTATATTTAATCGCCTCCTTAATTTTCCCTTGTTTCGCATAAACATCTCCACGGAGATTATCGATGCGATAGACATTGGGCAGAAGTTTTTCTCCATAATCAAGCCATTGATGTAGCTTTTTATAGTCGGCATTCTTTTTTGCACAGCGATTCAAATATTGCTGACCTACCATTTCGATGTTTTTAGATTGCATCACCGCAGTAACTCCTGCTTCATACATTCGGATAGTAATGTTGGCTTGAAGGCTTGGACGGAATTTGTTTTCTTTATAGTCTTTCAAGAGAGCTGCATCGTCTTCGCGGATTTGCGTTAGTGTTTTTGCGCTCACTAGGCTGTCGAGATAGTGCGTGGCTAGTTTCTTATAACCATCGTCATCTTTGGCTAGGGTGAGGTAGTCGAGCTCAAAAGTTGTTGGGTCGTCATATGTTCCATTGTCATCAGTTTCGCGCATGTAGCTGATGTATTTTTCGGGCAAAGAGTTAAATGCGTTGATGAAGGTGCGCATTAGTTCAGGACTATTTTTTCGGAAAGCTTCGCTGCGAGTGGCTTTTACCATGCCAATGTGGAGTAGTCGCAATTTGCTGCGTTCTGTTGATGTGGCAATGTCGAAATATTCTTCGAGGTTGGTTAGGTATATTTCTTCCGCTTTTCCACCGCAAATGAGGTTGTTCATATTCTTTAGAAGAAACTCCATCATATCTACATCGGCTTCTTTAATTTCGGTCTGCACTTTTAGCCAAGCTTCAATGGCATCAATCGGACTTTCTTTATTTTCTTGCAATTTGGTGGCATATATTTTCAGGAACTCCTCATCGTTGAGGCGATTGGGGTATTCACTTTTCATGTCATCAATTCCCCAACCACTGTTTTTGGCATCAATGGCACTTCTCCCCATTTTTAGAAGAGTATTAGCATTTTTCGATCCTGATTGTTTTATCACCACATTTCCTTTACCATCGAGGAAGATCGTGGTGGGGTAGGAAGATACGCCATATTTTTGAGCTTGGGGACGACCTTCTTTTTCGGCATCGAGCTTCAGATTAATGAAGTGTTTATTGTAATATTCACCTACAGCAGGATCGGTGAAAGTATATTTTGCCATCTGCTTGCACGGTCCGCACCAATCGGTGTAGAAGTCGATAAAAACCAACTTATCTTCTTGTTTAGCTTTTGCTAAGGCTTCTTCGAAGCCGATGTGTTGGAATGCGATGCCTTGTGCAAAGGAACTGCCGCTAACAACAAGGAGCAGCAGAAATAAATTAATCAATCTTTTCATTCTGTATTTAATTTTAAAGCAAAGTAAGTACTGTGCGGGTATTTTAACACTCCAAAGCAACTTTAATTTTCCAATCGCTTTGGAGTGTTTATTTATTCATTTCAAGGGATTATTCATAAACAAAGGTATAAGTGTGAATACCTTTCAAACTGCCAGATGCATAGTTCATTGTAATTTTATGAATTGTTCCATTTTCATTTTCATCATAGGTAACAGTTCCTGTGCTAGAGCTTGTTCCTGTACCTCCATAAATATCGCTATTGGGAACTTCAATTTTTGCAGGTAATAATCGATTGGTGAACAAGGTGAAGATCGGTTCAGTTCGAACTGCTCCCATGTCGAAGAATGGAGGTAACTCTTCAATGAAAGTGGGCATGAACAGCGAATGAAATTCGGTGATTTGCGACATTTTCGTTTGGTAATATGGTCCTCTATCTCCCCAATGCACGGAGAATAATGGAAAATCAAGTTCTAAAGGATCGGTATAGTATGGGAACGTGATTATCTTGTTATAATGATAGCAACTTGTTAAAAGTTCTTTGTCGTTATACATGAAATCTTTAATTTCTCTGCTCGATTTGTAATAAAATGCCGATGATAAATTACCCTCAGCATCATAGCTAAACGAGTTGGTATAAGTTGTTGATGCGTCTTGATTGAACGACACAACCTGACCAAGATCATTGTATGTTAAGATGTAATCATAGTCGGTAAACGCTCCAGTTAATGCCGAGGCATAACTAACTGTAATCACCGAAATGCGCTCTTGTTCGTCAAGAGTCATTTTAATTTCATGAGGATATTTATTACCATTATCCCAAATGATTTTTGTTGGCATCTTTGCAGGCACAAGAGAAAGGTTGATAGTAGTAGCCACTGAGCGGTCATTCGCATCGGTAACCACTACCGAGAATGGATAAAGTTCACCTTCTTCAATGTTGAAATCAAGCAAACTTACGCCTTTATTGAGGGTGTATTCATACAGCACGGTGTCCGTGAATGATTTCTGATATAGGCTTTCTTCTCCGAATAAATATTCCACCGATTTCAGTGCAATCATGCCTGTAGCTGCTTTGCCCGAGGGTTTATAAATCTCCCCTTGAATGGCAATAGTTTTACCATCGGTCAGTCCCACCACTTCTGGTCGAGAAAGCTTTTTGATGTTCATTTTGCACATCCGATTATAAGCTCCACCAGCAGTATCCACGATACGAAATTTTCGATAAAGTGCTGTGTCGTTATAGGTGTCGATGTTCGTGAGGTCTTGTGTGTAGGTCAATGAAAATGATTTCATTCCGTTGTAGTCCTCAATCCATGTAATGTGCTCGCTGTCATATCCGTCGATTAATTCGATAGAAGCTACAGCATTGTTTAGGCTCATGCCGAAAGTGATGTCGTAGCTAGTTGGCACGGTGTCGCGGCGGAAAGTTACCTCACGATTACCTTCGGTGAAGCCAGGAAGTGGAAAGTCAGGTTCTACTTCACACGAGGCGAAAGCTAGTGCGCTCATCAGCGTTGCTAGTAGTATGTTTAAATGTAATTTCTTCATGTCTGTATGTTTTATTCCTCAAAAAGTACTGCTACATCGGGGTTGATTCCAATGATGTCTATTCCCATGTCGATATAGAATTGAGCAAATCCTTTGGCTCTACTTTTGGCAGCTTCGGGCATGTCGTTCCAGCCAATTGTTACGCCATTGCTTTCTGCTTTGCGGTGAATTAGCTCATTTAAAAAAGACAGCACATCATTGGTTTTGCTTGAAAAGAAGTGCTTAATTAAAATCTTACGTTCAGTGCCAAATCCATCAGATGTGATTGAAGTGATGCTTCCATCGGTATTGAATTTTGCCATCACTTTATTAAAGTAGTAGCTATCAATGAACCCTTTTTCCAGATACCACACATTGGCGTTGAAGGCTTCTTCACCAGCGGCTGGAATATAGTCGTATCCGATTTCTTTCTCAACATTACTAGTGGTTAAGCGGTATCCATAAACATGACCGATTGTGTCGCCATAAAGCTCGGTAACACTTTCGGGAAAAAGCTCTTCAGGCATTTGGTCAATCCACTTGTTTTTTGTCAACATGCGATAGATAAACACATAGAGGTTATCTTTTTTGTATTTTTCCCAGGTGGGAGCAATGTCCATCAAGTTTCCAAGGAATATAATCGAGTTGCGATTATAAACCGAACGGATATACGAAAGGCTTGTATCGTCAGACGAGCGTGAGTCGCTAGATTGTAGGAAATCGAAACCAATGGGGGCATTGTTTACAAGGTCGTTGCTGAGCAAAATCTTTGATGGGAACAGACTTCCCACAGCTTTGCTAGCATCGAAATAGCGAAATAGTGTGCTATCGATGAAGCTTAATGAGGCATTTACATAATCGGCATAGTTGTTTACTGTTACTGTGCGGTCGGGAAATTTAAAAGAATATTCTTTCAAATTTCCTTGGGCATCTTCAAATGCCAAGGTGTTCATCATGGGGAAGTCGATACTATTCCATTTTGAAGCTGTATTTGTGTTTTCAGCGGTATATCGGAAGTCGAGATTTTCATCGTATTCATAGAGTAATCCGCAGTTGAAATCGTCGTAGGTTTTTTTCACAATCGGCTTGCTCATATCGGCCGCTGTATAGGCGCGATTTTCGTCGGCAAAGGAAGGTGTGAGTGCATCTTCTTGGCAAGAAGCAAATGCCACCAAAGCCGCTAATCCTAATATATATTTTCTCATAACCATCTGTCTTTATTAGTTCATAGATATTTTATCTTCTCGCTCATTGTTCATTACATTCGGATTGTTTTCTCTTTCTAACAAGGGAAGTGGAAGAGTGTAGTTTAAATCACCGGGGAACAATTTAAAGATTTCATAGCTGAGCACACTTCCATTTGTTTCAAGGCTAGTATAACCATGAACGATGGTGGGCTGATTGGGCATGCGGCGCAAATCGAACCAGCGATGTGAATCCTCAAAACAAAATTCTCTTCTTCGTTCATCGAAGATATAGTCAACCATTTTAGCGGCATCAGTTGGATAAATTAAGGCTGAAGCGTCGCTGAATCGTTTTGCATGAAGTGCTTTCACCAAAGTTGTTGCTCCGCTCACATCGCCTTGACGTGCCAATGCTTCTGCCTTGATTAGATAAGCTTCCGAGGTGCGCAAGTTCTGATAGAAATAAGTGGTGTAGGCACTTTCTGTTCCTTCAGTTCCACCGATTGCTTTCCGGTTGGCATAGTAATTATTTCCAGCATAGTTGAATGAAGCGATGTATAATCCTTTTCGATTATCGCCCGTTTCATAAGCATTCACTAGCGATTCCGAAGCCACATAGTCCCATGTTATGCTTGTTCCTTTTCCCCAAGTTACCAAGTTGCTTGCTTTCTTCTGCCACACATAAATTAATTCCACATTGCTTTCATTAATGAAGTTTGTGGCACCCGCAGCAATGCTTTGCAATTTGCCAACAGTAATCACCTTACTGGCATATTCAGCTGCTTCAGTCCATTCTTCTTGAAAAAGTTTCACTCGTGCCATCAATAAGTTGCAGGCATTTATCGAAGGGTGTGTTTTTGCTTTGCTTATCTCGCTTTTCGTAATATAATCGATAGCATTTAGCAAGTCGGCTTCAATGTGGGCATAGCATTCTGCCACGGAGCTTCGATCGTAGGCCTGTTGCACATCAATTCCATCTTTAATGATCACCCCAAGGTCAGTGTCTTTAGTTGCTGCGTTGAAGGGTTTACCATAAAGATTAAGCAGGTTGAAATATTGCATGGCACGCACAAAATAAGCTTCGCCCATTAGAAATGATTTCTCAGCAGTGGTTCCCGAAAGGTCATCAATCGACTCAAACACATAGTTCATGATGTTGATATCATTGTAACAAGCTGCCCAAGCGGTGTTAATGCTCGATAATCTGTTTCCATCTTCATCATATTCTATTTCTTGTTGCCAAGTGTAGGTGGGCTTGTAGCCGGCTTTGCTCGATTGCTCGGTGGTGGGAACTTCACTCATGTTATCGCTCATGTGATTGATTGAAGCCAAGAGTGCATATTCATCGGAAAACTCGTTCAGAATTAAAGCATGGAAGTGCTCTACTGTTTCCACACTTACTGAATCTTGCGAGTATTCCTCAAGGAATCCTGAGCAAGAGCTGAGACCCCATGAAGCGATTAAAATGTATAATATATTTTTCATTTTCTTGTTCTTTAAAGGGTGATTATAACGATACGTTTAAACTGAAGTTATATGTCGGTAAGCTTGGCATACCAATACTTCGCACTTGATTAGGGTCTTGTCCGTCGAGGTCTTTATCGAATGCCCACACTGCCAAATTATTCGCCGAGGCTCCGAGTGAAAAACTCGATAATCCCATTTTGTTCACAAATTTGGCAGGCACCTGATAAGAAAGCGATAGTGCATTCCATCGAATATGGTCGCCTTTTACAGTGCGAGCAGTGCTGTAATCATATAATTCCCACACACTTCCCTTAGCACTTGAAGAGGGGAAAATCCCTTTGCTGTAGTTGGTTGTATAGTCCATGAGGAACATATCATTGTTACTCAATCCGGGGATGTCGGTGTGTGCTTCATCGCCTGCTTGTCGCCAACGATTATTAAACTCTGAACTCATGTTTTCGTAGGGGAGAGGCAAGTTTTGCTGACCATTATATAATTCTAACAAGCGCACTTTATAACCCAATTTATACGAGAAGCTAGCCGAAAGTGTCAAGCGTTTGTATTTCACTGCTGTTCCGAATCCGCCATAATATTGAGGGTTTCGTTGTCCTTCATATTGCAACATGGCTTTTAATTGCTCGTCGGCCATTAGGTCTTCGCGATAGATATTAGCAAAAGTGGGTAATCCTTCTTCATTTAGCCCTTCGAACTTATATGAATAAAAACCGCTCGATGGAAACCCTTTCGTATAAATGCCTCCGTTGAGGTATTTGCTCACATTAATAGAACTACCCGAGTTCAATTCATAGCCTTTCAGCACACGGTCGATATCGCTAGAGAAATTGAAGTTGGTGCTCCATGAAAAATCATTGGTTTTCACATTCACCGTGCGGATACTAAATTCATAAGATTGCACGTCTTTACTACCGCCATTGTAGCTTTGCGATGATGTTCCGTTGGCAAGTGATGCTGGTCGAGTGAGAATCAAGTCATCGCTAAAAGAATAGGCATAATCGAGCGAACCGCTAATTCTTCCTTGATATAAACTATAGTTGATACCAATGTTTGTGGTTTTGTTGATTTCCCAACGCAGGTTGGTTTGTGGGAAACTGTTTAAAGAGGCCACGTTTTCACCGAAATTAAAATAACCATTGGTTGTTTCAGGTCCATAATCTTTCACCGTTAAATAGGGCGTAGCTGTTGGAATTGTTCCACGCACACCATAAGAAACACGGAAGGCTAGCTCATCGAAGATGTTGTTGTTGGCCATGAACTGCTCGTTATGAACATTCCAGCGACCAGAAACCGACCAAGTGGGTTTGAAGCGATATTCTTTGTATTGTCCAAATGAATTGGTACCATCGCTTCGCATATTGAAGTTGGCTATGTAACGATTGTCATAAACATAGCTCAAGATGCCGAAGAATGACATTGAATTGTTCAGTTTATCGGTGATTGACGGATAAATATCTCCAGCAAACCAGCTGACAATATTGTCGTAAACATAGGAATCAAAATCTCTTGAAAGGCTGCTCGAATTGATGTTAACAGATGGCAGAGAAATAAAATTTCGCCCGTTGTGGTGTGAATATCCTGGCACGGTGAATCCGGTTGCTCCCCAATAATGAGTTGAGCGCACTTCTTGTGAAGCATTCACATTGAACACATGCTTGCGATTGAACACCTTGCGATAATTCAATTGATTGGTCATGCTGTAAGAAGTTTGGTCGATCATGCCGCCCGAATATAAACCGCCCACTGGCACAGTGGCATAAAGGTCGGAATATTTCTGAATATAGTCTTCCACAGCATCATAGGTTCTTAGTTTTGCCACATAAAATGTTTCAGCATCAATCCATTCTTCTTGTAAGTTAGTGGTATTTCGATAGCTCATGCGCGAACTAAAATCAAGGTTTTTCACGATGATGTTTTTCCAGCTTAACTGAGCTTGAATTGAAAACTCTTTATTGGTGATGTTCTTTTCAGAATTTTCAATCTCGTTGAGAATATTATATCGCCCGTAGGTTGCATCGGTTTTAATGCTACCAGTTGATGTTGATAATAATCGTTGTTGGAAGAAATACGAACCGTCTTCGTTGTAAATTGGCACGGTGCGGCTATTATAATAAGCCTCATCGAAAAGATTGATAGAGCTGTGATTGTATGCCGCTTCTTGCACTGAACCATTTATTTTCAATGAAAGAGTAATGTTCTTGCGCAAGTCGAAATCGACATTGGCACGAGCAGTTATCCGATCAATGCTAATTCCAGTTTCGGTTCCATCTTGCTTGTCGTAGCCAAGCGAAGTGTAATATCGACTGGTTTTATTTCCGCCACTCACATTGAGTGAATGTGCTTGATTGTAGGCAGGGCTGTATAGTTCGCCAAACCAATCGGCATTTAAGGTTTCAAGATTTGACACTTGCTTTTGGAAAGCATTGAAATCGCCAGAATCCCAATAATCCATCAAGGCACCTTCATAACCGATGCGGTCAGAGTTTTCATAATAGCTATTCGATGAGTATCCGAGGTTTCGAGATGCCATTTCACGTGAAACATCAATGCGATCTTTCGAGTTCATGAGGTTGAAATCCTTATAGCTTGGGGCTTGCACAAAGCTACCATTGAAAGAATAAGCCAGTTTGGGGGCTCCTTCTGAACCTCGCTTGGTGGTAATTGAAATTACACCGCCAGCAGCACGTACACCATAAATAGCTGTAGCCGAAGCATCTTTTAGCACATCAATGCTTTGAATGTCTTGTGGATTGATACCTGTTAATGCATTGCCAATCAGGTTCACATTGTCGAAACTATTAATATCATCATTGCTCAATGGCACGGGGTCTTCATAAATCACCCCATCAATTACCCACAGCGGACTTTGGTTTCCGGTGAAGGTGTTGCTACTTCTCACTCTGATTTTGGCAGCTGCACCTGGTGTTGATGAAATGTTGGTTACTTCCAAACCAACGGCTTTCCCTTCGAGCATTTGGTCGACAGTGAGCGCGTTTTTCATGTCCAGTTCTTCCGATTTAATTGATGACACCGCGCTCGTTAAAATCCGCTTGTCAATCACCTGATAACCCGTGGCAACCACTTCCTCCACTTGCTGAACCGCTGGTTCAAGCATAATTTGGAGGTTTTCTTTATCCTCGTTAACTTTCACATCTTGGCTTTTATATCCAATAAAAGAAAAGGTAAGAATATAATCTCTCATCACGGGAAGAGCTATGCGATATTCACCGTTATTGTTCGTTACTGAACCAATCATGCTGCCTTTCACAATAACACTTGCGCCAGGAATTGTTATGCCGGTACTCGAATCGATTACTGTTCCTGTCACAGTAATGCTTTTCTTGGGAAGGGGTACGATGATGATTTGATTTCCTTGAATTTTGTAGCTTGCTTGCTTGTCGCGAAGTATTTTCACCAGCGCTAGAGAAAGGGGGTCATCAAAAACATCAACAACGATGGTTTGGTTAACATCGAGTGTTGTTTCGTTGAATGCTACTGTCATTCCTAGTTGTTTTTCTATCGCTTCAAAGGCAGCTAAAATGGTTTGGCTTCCCTTTGAGAGAGTAACTTTTTGGTTTTGTGCATGAGCGGGCAAAGCACTGCATAGAGCAAACAAGAATGTTAGATGCATGCACGCGGCATAAATCTTACGTTTGCTTAACGGGAAAACTTTAATTTTCATACTTTTGCATAATTGTTTTCGGTGAATATTTATGATGATGGCTTAACTCTTTTTAAATTTGGATTACTGCATGTTCTTCTTTTTTCAGCTTAATTGATATATAAATTGTTGTTTTCAATTTTATATTTTAATTGTGGAATTAAGTGTTTTAAAACCGACATAAACTCATGGATGTTTTCGCTATTAGAAACTTTCATCGTAATACGATCACCCATGAAATCATTTGAGGTTACATATACATTTAATGCATATTTTCGTTCAATTAATTTAATCACCTCTTCAACTGGCATGCTTTGAATGATTAACCTGCCATCAACCCAAGCAGTGGTGTTTTCCACATTAACCTGCTGTTTTTCTATAGCGCTTGAACTCCTATTATAGGTCAATTGTTCATTTGGCAAGAGAATAAGTGGCTCGTTTTTACCATCTTTAAATTTCAAGTTCACCTTGCCTGATTTTAACGTGGTGGAAGAATTTTGATTGTCGGCATAGGAAGATACATTGAATATGGTGCCTAAAACTTCAATATCCATGTCGGTTGTTTTCACCACAAAAGGTTTTCTTTCATCTTTCTTTACTTCAAAATAGGCTTCACCATTGAGAAATATCTGGCGACTCGTTGTGAACTGATCTGGATAGACAATAATGCTTCCTGAATTCACAATGACTATTGATGAATCGGGTAAAACTAAGGTTCGAACTTCTCCATTGGGAACGATGCACTCCTGCAAAACTATTTGTTTTGTAGTACTGATTTCTTTCATGGTGAAATAGCATGTGCCTACCGATAGCAGTGCTAAAATTAAAAATACAGCCACTTTAGAAAATGAAAGTTGGAATGTTTGTTTCTGCCGCTTCGAGGAGCTTATGATATTTTTGTGAAGCTTTTGAAATGATATTTCTGTAGATTCATCGGCTTGCACATCAATCTCTTCCCAAATGGCTAATAAAGCAGCTTCCTTTTCAGCACGATTGCGATTATCGGTCAACCATATCGCAAAGTTTTTAATTACTTTTACTAGCTGATCGTTTTTAATGTATCTATTAATTATTTTGTGTATTTGCGACATCTTTTCATAAAATATATCTTTAAGACAAGGAACTATGGCATTGTTCCCGACTAAAAGGTATATTTTTTAGAAAAAAAATAGAAAATAATGTGATATAACGAAACCCCCGTTCTGCTTTATACGCAAAAAAATAGAAATATCATTAATATGACCCCGCGAATATCTTTCAGTGCAAGGCTTATCTGATTGTGTACTGTTTTTTTTGTTAGACCTAATGTTTGCGCAATTTGAACAGTTTCCATATTTTCATCTCTACTCATGAGATAAATTTTCCGCCGTTGATCGGGCATTCTGTCGATAGTCAATTGAATTAAGAGTTCTAACTCTTTGGCATAATACTCTTCTTCGGGTGAGAAACTTGCAGCAGAGCTTTGGTTGTTTGTGGAGTATGAATCTTCCACATATTTGTGTGAAAGGTAGTTTAAAGCTGTATTTTTCGACATTCGAAACAAATAGGCATCAAACGAGCGAAGGTTTGGCAATTCCTCACGCGATGTCCACACTTTCAAAAATATATCTTGAGATAATTCCTCGGCAATACTTTCCGATTTGATGATTTGATTAATAAATAACTTTACACGAGGATGATATTTCAAAAAAATCCAATGGAAAGCATCATGGTCTCCTAATGCAATTTGTTGGATTTTATACGAATCGACATTTCGTGTCATTTGAAATATGTTTAAAATGCAAAAATAATTTTTTTTTGGAAATGTATGTGTTTGTAGCACTCTTAAATTCAATCGATAGATTCCATTAGAAAGAGGCCGTTTTAGGGGGACTAATGGAACCTATCTAGGTGTATTCCAAGTATTGTTGCGTTCTTCGATGAAGACTTCGCCGAAAGGCACATATTCCGCATGTTGAACCACTTCGCCGTTGGGCATTTGTATTTGCGTGGCTCTATCCATGATGTCAAATGTAGTCATTGTTGGTGAAATAGCATCAAAAACAGAGTTAAATTTTGCATAATCAGCTAATTTTGATGTGTTGTAAATGCTTAATGCGTTTTTTGTTGCTATATGTCATAATGCTTCCGCATCGATGTTTGCTTGCGTTTTTCTAGCCTATTCACGTGCGCAAAGGAAACGAATTTCCAAGCGGTGAAAAAGATGTAGTTGGTCGGATGGATACGTTTTTACCATATATGTGACGCATATCATGCGTCGTTACAGTTTAGTTTTTACCATATAGGAGTCCAATATGGTCTTTTATGATTGCATTTTTTACCATATAGGAGTCCTGTTTTTTCTTTTATAAACTTAGTTTTTACCATATAGGAGTCCAATATGGTCTTTTCTAAAGACTTATTGGGTGATATTTTTTTTCGTGAGCTGAATTAAGCAAGCTTATTTGTCTATATTTTTTTTGAAATGCTAAAATAAGCAAACTTATTTGTCCATATTTTTTTTGAAATGCTAAAATAAGCAAACTTATTTGTCGATATTTTTTTTGAAATGGTGTTTTAAGCAAACTTATTTGTCGTCGAACTTTTTGATGTCATGCTTTAAGCAAACTTAATTGGTCACATTTTTCCGCATGAGGTAAGTTAAGTTTGTATTTATATTGTAATAAGAAGTGTTTTAGCAACGATTTTTGCTCGTTTAAAGTTCAATCATTCTTTAACTGATAACATTTAAAACTAAGGAGTCCACACCAAGAGGAGTCTTTTCTGCTTAATTGTTGTAAATTTGGCATCGAAAATAAGGCAATCAAGCTAAGAAATCAAGTTATCCCTCAATTTTAAAATAATGAAACGACAGAAATACGCTTTGCTAGAACAAGTGATTTATCTGCTCATTTGGGCGATATTATTACTCATTCCCTTCTTTAGTTCACGAGAAGAAGACATTGAAATGTGGGTGCTAATGGCGGAGCACCTGCGATGGCTAAGTCTTTTCATGCTTCTTTTTGTGCTGAATAATTTTGTGGGCATTCCACTTTTTCTGAAGCGTAAGAAAATCGGATTTTATTGCATGACTGTTTTGCTGCTATTGCTGGGTGTTTTTGTTTGGCGACATGCCAATAAGCCCCACGACGATGAATTTCATCGGCACAATGACGAAAATATTATGCCACTAAGCCGGCATTTAAAAGATGATAAACCACCGTTTGCCACTTTTTACTCACCACAAGAAAATGATGCTAAACCACCTCATGCCCCTGCAATTGGATTTAAAGAGCATGATTCCCTTTGGTTTGGTCCGCATATCAACGATTTAATTTTCGCACTTCTCATAATCGGTTTTAACATTGCAATTTACTTACTCTTTAAATCAATTCGCGATGAAGAGCAAATTAAAGAACTTAAAAATCAAACACTCCGTGCCGAACTCGACTATCTGAAAGCACAAATCAATCCGCATTTTTTCATGAACACGCTCAACAACATTCATGCGCTTGTTGATATTGATGGTGAGCAAGCCAAACTTGCAATCATTGAGCTATCGAAAATTATGCGCTATGTGCTTTATGATGCCAATCATCCGTTAGTTCCACTATCGAAAGAGATGGTGTTTCTTGAAAACTACATTGCTTTAATGCGCATTCGCTATGCCGATAGTTTAGAAATAATAACGGCTTGTCCGAAAGAATTACCATCGGTTTCTATTCCCCCCTTGCTGCTCATTACACTCATTGAAAATGCGTTTAAACACGGTGTTGGCATTCGCAAAAGAGCTTTTATTCATGCACATCTTTCGGTTGTGGGCAAGAATTTGATTTATGAAGTGGAGAATAGTCTTTCGCATGATACGATTGAACTTTCGGGAGTTGGTTTAGATAATTTGCGCAAAAGATTATCTTTGCTTTTCAAGGAAAATTATCGTTTGACAATTACACCCGAAGCCGAAAAATATACTGTAGAACTCATCATTCCTATTGAAGTATGAACATCCGTTGCATGGCAATCGACGATGAACCGTTAGCGTTAACACAGCTAGCAAAATACATCGAAAAGACCCCTTTTTTGGAGCTTGTGTCCACCAGCTCAAATGCCATTGAAGCTATTGATAAAATGCGTGGCATGAGCGTAGATTTATTGTTTGTTGATATTAATATGCCCGAACTTAATGGGCTTGATTTTGTGCGTTCGTTGGTGAATGGACCACGAATTATTTTCACTACCGCCTATTCGGAATATGCCATTGATGGTTTTAAAGTCGATGCTCTCGATTATTTGTTGAAGCCGATTGGTTATGTTGATTTTTTGCGCTCTGCCGAAAAAGCACGTAATTTTTTTGCTTTGCAGCAGAATAATCAAGTTAAGCTTGCACACGATTATTTGTTCGTGAAATCGGAATATAAAACAGTGAAAGTAACTATTGATGATATCACGCACATTGAAAGCTTAAATGAATATTTGTGCATTTTCCAATCGTTGCAACAGCCATTGAAAACGCTGGGTAGCATGAAACAGATGGAAGAGGCTTTACCTGCCGATAGCTTCATGCGTATTCATCGGTCATTCATCGTAAATCTTAAAAAGATTAATGAAATTGAGCGCAACCACATTATTGTGGGAAAAGGAGTTCGCATTCCGATAGGCGACATGTATAAAGAGGTTTTTCAGCAAGAAGTAAGTAAGCGGCTGCTCAGCAAGAAATAAGCATGCAGCTCTGGTGAAAGGTCCATTGAAAAACCGATAATTTATCGAAGCTAATTCAATCGTCAATTGTTGCTCGTTGAGTGTCTTGAGCTTAAAACATGAGCTGATAAATCAATTCGTCTTCCCAATGGTTGTTTCGGCGGAGCCAGTCTTTTTTCACTCCAGAAAGCACGAAATGAGCACGCTCAAAAAGGGCAATGCTCGAGGCGTTATTAGCTCCGATTCCGACATAGATTTGATGTAAGTTGAGGATATCTTTAGCATAATGGCACATGAGCATAATGGCATCGGTGGCATAGCCTTTTCTGCGATGAGCATCGGAGTGAATTAAAATGCCCATTCCAGCTCGACGATGATTAGGGTCGAAGTCAAATAAATCGATAGCCCCCACAGGCTCAAGTGCATTGTTTTCAATAATAAGGCGAAGTTGTTTTGTTTCGAAAATATCGCGGTGCGAATCGGCTAGATATTGTTTTAAAATGTAGCGAGAAAACGGAACAAGAGCATTGCCCACTTCCCACAGCGTTGTGTCGTTTTCCCACACATAGAGCAAGTCGAGGTCTTCAGGTTCAAGCGGGCGAAGTTTGATTTTATCGGTTTGTAAATGCATGATAGAGTAATCAATTTAAATTAGTTGAGAGTTGTTTTTTTAGAGTGAACTTTCAAAGTCGAGGCGGTTTTTAATTGAACGACCAAGTGTGATTTCATCGGCATATTCCAGTTCATCGCCAATGGCAACCCCACGAGCAAGAGTAGAAACTTTCACTTGAAGAGGTTTGAGCTTCTTGTAAATATAGAAATTGGTGGTGTCGCCTTCCATGGTGGTGCTTAGTGCCAGAATCACTTCACTCACGCTTCCGCTTTCAACACGCGAAATGAGCGATGCAATTTCTAAATCGGCAGGTCCCACACCATCCATTGGTGAAATAATACCTCCCAACACATGATAAAGTCCAATGAACTGATGTGTGTTTTCAATGGCCATCACATCTCTGATATTTTCCACCACACAAATTACATCAGCACTACGTTCGGGCTGGCTACAAATTTCGCACACCTCATTATCGGAAATATTATGACATGTTTTGCAATGCATAATGTTGTGCTTTGCAAGCATGATGGCATTGCCGAAGCTATCTACCTCGTGAGTTTCTTGCTTCAACATGTGAAGAACTAAGCGGAGAGCTGTTTTTCTTCCAATGCCAGGAAGTTTTGCAAATTCATTTACGGCATTTTCAAGCAGCTTAGAAGGAAATTTATCTATAATCATGAGACAAAGGTAAAAAAAAGAAGCAAGATGAATGCGCATTGTTTGAAGACATTCCGCACAAAATACTATCTTTGTAAATTGTTAAATAATAATCGACAAGAGCAAATGGCAAGCAATAGCGAAAAGAAATATGTGGAAACTCCACTCATGAAGCAGTACTATGCGATTAAGGAAAAACATCCAGGAGCTATACTTTTGTTTCGTGTGGGCGATTTCTATGAAACCTTTGGAGAAGATGCCATTAAGGCGGCCGATATATTAGGCATCACTCTCACCAAAAGAGCTAATGGAGCGGCTAGTTTTGTTGAGCTTGCCGGATTTCCTTATCATGCACTCGATACGTATCTGCCAAAATTAGTAAGAGCTGGGCAACGAGTGGCTATTTGTGAGCAACTAGAAGATCCGAAGCAAACCAAGAATATTGTGAAGCGAGGAATAACCGAGCTTGTTACTCCAGGAGTTTCAATCAATGATAATATTCTTGAAAATAGAGAAAATAATTTTTTAGCATCGGTTTATGTGCGAAAGCAAGAAGTTGGTGTTTCTTTCTTAGATATTTCCACCGGAGAATTTATCACGGCGCAAGGCTCAATTGATTATGTTGATAAACTACTCACCACTTTTTCCCCTAAAGAGGTGCTTTATCCGAAAGGAACAAACGAGGAATTTGAACAGCATTTCGGCAATAAGCACTATACCTTTGCTCTCGATGAGTGGATTTATACATCGGATGCAGCAACCGATAGATTACTTCGTCATTTCCAAACGAAAACCCTGAAAGGCTATGGTATTCAGGATTTAGAATTGGCAATAATTTCATCGGGGGCAGTGCTTCATTATCTCGACATTACGCAGCACAAACTAGTGGGGCACATTAGTGCAATATCGCGAATTGAAGAAGATAAATATGTTTGGCTCGATCGATTCACGGTGCGTAACTTAGAGCTTTTTGGCTCATTTAATGAGGGTGCAAAAACATTGGTGCATGTGCTCGATAAAACAATTACGCCAATGGGAGCACGCATGCTTCGTCGATGGATTGCCTTGCCCTTGAAAGATGTGGTAGCAATAAATGATCGTTTGTCGATGGTGGAATATCTCATTGAAGATGCGGTGTTGAGGCTCGATTTGCAAAATCAATTGTGCCAAATAGGCGATTTAGAGCGATTAATTTCTAAAGTAGCTGTGGGAAGAATAAATCCTAGAGAGTTGGTGCAGTTGAGTAAGGCTTTAATGGCAATCGAACCGATTCAGCTGATGTTGCAAAGTGTAGATCATCAAGGTTTGAATCATTTAGCGGAACAATTAAACCCATGCAACTCAATAAAAGACCGTATCGTGCGTGAAATTTTAGATGAGGCACCGAGCATTATGCACAAAGCACCAGTCATTAAAGCTGGAGTATCGGCAGAGCTCGATGAGTTGAGAAGCTTATCGAACACCGGGAAAACCTACCTGCAACAAATGCAAGATCGCGAATCGGAAAGAACAGGAATACCATCGTTGAAAATTGCATTTAATAATGTGTTTGGCTATTACATTGAGGTAAGAAACACGCATAAAGATAAAGTTCCCACCGATTGGATTAGAAAGCAAACTTTAGTGAGTGCAGAACGATATATTACCGAAGAACTCAAAGAGTATGAAAGTAAAATACTTGGAGCTGAAGAAAAAATAGCTGCTCTCGAAGCTAGTATTTTTCAAAACTTGGTAATGGCTTTAACCGATTACATTCAACTCATTCAGCTTAATTCGGTAATCTTAGCTCGAATTGATTGCATGTGGTCGTTTGCGGCGAGTGCACTAATGTATAATTATGTGCGACCACAAATAAACAGTTCAACGGGCATTGAAATTGAAGAGGGGAGGCATCCAGTCATTGAACGACAATTGCCCATCGGCGAGGAATATGTGAGCAATAATGTGGTTTTAAATCAAGAAGACCAGCAAATCATTATCATTACAGGTCCGAACATGGCGGGTAAGTCGGCACTGCTTCGGCAAACCGCCCTCATTGTTCTGATGGCTCAAGTGGGAAGCTTTGTCCCTGCAAAATCGGCAAACATTGGCTATGTAGATAAAATTTTCACACGTGTTGGCGCGTCAGATAATATATCTCAAGGCGAATCGACATTCATGGTTGAAATGAATGAGGCAGCAAGTATCTTAAATAATATATCCGATAGAAGTCTGATTTTGCTCGATGAATTGGGGCGTGGAACTTCAACCTATGATGGTATTTCGATTGCATGGTCGATTGTGGAATACATTCATGAACATGCGCAAGCAAAGGCTAAAACACTTTTTGCAACTCACTATCATGAGCTCAATGAAATGGAGAAAAGCTTTTCGAGGGTGAAAAACTATAATGTGAGTGTGAAGGAGCTAGGCAAGAAGATAATATTCTTGCGAAAGTTAGTGAGGGGAGGGAGTAATCATAGTTTTGGTATTCATGTGGCGCGATTAGCGGGAATGCCGCCTAGTGTGGTGAAGCGAGCCGATGAAATTTTACTCCAATTGGAAGGCGATAGACAAAAAGAAGGATTAAGCAAATCGCTCGATGCCGTTTCGGAACAACGTGAAGGCTTGCAATTGAGTTTCTTTCAACTTGACGACCCCGTGCTCACTGCTATAAGAGATGAGATTGCTAGTCTAGATATTAATTTACTTACTCCCATTGAGGCACTGAATAAGTTGAACGATATTAAGCGAATTACAGGGGTTAAATGAAGTTTAGTTTAAAAAACGCAATAAGAGCATGCAATTAGTAGAGTTATGTTTATACAAATGATTTTCTTGCAGAAATATTTCTCGAAGACGAATTGTTTTTGTTGAACAAATAATTGAACATAGATGTTGAATATGGAAAATATTAACTCCTCAATGATAAAACAAAGTTGAGAAGTTGCTTATAAATAATCATTAATAAAAAAAAACAAATGAAGAAGTTATTGCTTATGTTTGTTGCAGTCGTTGGATTTGCAACAGTGAATGCTCAAGAAGTGGGTATTCGTTTTGGGAATGGTGGCGAAAACAATGTCGCTGTCGATGGTATATTTGGCTTAGGTCAATTTAGCCGTATTCATGCCGATGTGAATTTCGGAAGCGGTTTAGGAATCGATGCTCTTTGGGACTGTCTTTATCGCCCGCTATCAGATTTTCAAGGATTCAATTGGTATGCAGGTTTCGGACCATCATTGTATTTGCATAATAGTTATTTCGGATTAGGAGTTTCGGGAGAAGTGGGTTTGGAATATCATTTTGCTGATTTGCCAATTGCATTAGGAATTGACTATCGCCCTACATTCTGGGTGCTAGAGGATACTAATTTCTATGCAGAAGGATTTGGATTTAACATCCGATATGTTTTCTAAACTTTTCAAGAAATAGCGTTTAAGGGAAAGGACTATCTGAAGGGTAGTCCTTTTTTTTATAACTAAATCATGGCGTGTTTTTTTAAATACAGCTTATTATTATCTTTGCTAATTAGAACAAGAATATAATATCTTAAACATGCTAAACCCACAATCAAAATACAAACATCTTTTCTTTGACCTTGATCACACCTTGTGGGATTTCAAAACAAATTCGGCATGTGCCATGCAGCAGAGTTTGGAAGAGCTTCGTTTACTTGAACAGTTGCCATCGTTTGATGTTTTTTTTGATTTCTATGAACAAGTGAACGACCGTCTTTGGGAAGAATATCGACAAGGTACAACGTCGAGGGCAGAACTTTCAGAGCGTCGTTTTTCAGAACCTTTTGAACAATTTCATTTGCATGGAGTTTCGGCACAACAAGCTAATGATGTCTATTTAGAATTCATGGCTCAGCAAAAGATTCTTGTTTCAGGAACAACGGAGTTGCTGCATGAACTTCAGGCACAGAAATATCAACTTCACATCATTAGCAATGGCTTTGTTGAGGTGCAGGAAAGAAAACTCCAATCGGCAGGAATAGCATCTTTTTTTCAGTCTATCACGCTTTCCGAACATGTAGGGGCACCGAAACCCAAAAGTGCAATCTTTGAATATGCTTTAAAGAATGTCAATGCGAGAAAATCAGAATCGCTCATGATTGGCGATGATTGGCGAAACGATGTGCTAGGAGCAATTAACTTTGGTATAGATGCCGTGCTTTTTCAAGAATCGAAGCCGACTTATCTGGAAATTAAGGAACAAGTTTCCATGTCAACATTTAGTTGTTTAAACTTGAAGCAGGCTCAAAAAAGAAAATGTTATGCCGTGAGTCAATTGCTTGATATTAGAGATATTTTAAAGCAATAATAATTATTTTTGTAGTCCTTACATTTATTCCATGAATCAGAAAATAAGTTTACAGCAGAAACTACAGCAGAGGTTATCGCCACAGCAGATTCAATTAGTACAGTTGCTAGAAGTTCCAAACATGGAGTTGGAGCAGCGCATTAAGAAGGAATTAGAGGAAAATCCACTATTAGAGCTCGACGAAAGCGATTTGAATAAATTAGATAGCGATGATAGTATAAACATTTCTTCAGATAATAATGGCGAAGGAGATGATTATACACAATCGGATATTACCTCAGAATATAAACTTTATGCCCATAATCGTTCTGCCGACGATGTGCAGTCGGATTATGTAATGATGTATTCCGAGAGTTTTCACGACCGATTATTAAGTCAACTCCGATTGCTTCCGGTTAGTGATTTAGATTTGAAATTATTAGAGTATATGCTTGGCAATATTGACGATGATGGCTATCTGAGGCGAGATCTTTATGCTATCTCCGATGATTTAGCATTTAATTTAAATCTGGATATTGAAGAAACAAAATTGCAGGAACTTTTGGGCTTTATTCAGCAGCTTGACCCGCCTGGAGTAGGTGCTCGAAATCTGCAAGAGTGCATGATGTTGCAACTTCAGCGCAAGAAGCACTCCGATATTATAGCGTGTGCTATGCAAATTGTGGAGCATTATTTTGAGTTATTATCGAATCATTCTTATCTGAAAATACAGCAAAACATGCATATCACCGAGGAGAAACTTAAAGAAGTTATAGATGAAATTCACAAGCTCAATCCTCGACCAGGAAACACCGAGAATGATGGCGTAAAGAATCACTTAACCGTGATTCCCGATTTTATTTTGGAATATCACAATGGAGAAATGATGCTGACTTTAAATGATAATCATTTACCAAGTTTAAAGGTTAATGAACAGTATTTATCCATGATGCGACAGTTTCAATTGAACAAAAAAGAAGATAGAAAGTCAGCAGAAACATTTCAGTTTATAAAAAGAAATGCCGACAATGCGTTGTGGTTCATTGATGCCATTAAGCTTCGACAAATCACCTTGTTGCAATGCATGTCGGCAATCATTGAGTTTCAGAAAGATTATTTCATTGAAGGCGATATATCACTTCTAAAACCAATGATTCTGAAAGATATCGCCGATGCAACAAAGCTAGATATCTCAACTATTTCACGCATTAGACAGTCGAAATACATTCAAACACATTTTGGATTACTATCACTTAAAGATTTTTTCTCGGAGGGAGTTGAAAAAGATTCTGGAGAGCTTAGCTCCAATAAGGTGGTGATGCAGCTAATTCGTGAAATTATTGAACAAGAAAACAAACAGAATCCACTCACCGATGAGAAAATAACTGAGCTGGTCAATGCTCATGATTATTCTATTAATCGCAGAACGGTGTCGAAGTATCGAGAGGTAATGGAAATTCCAGTAGCTCGTCTTCGTCGAAAATTATGAATCTATTAAAATGTAATATGAAGTTCATCGCACAGCTTTTATCTAGGTTATTTCATCCCATTCTATTGCCATTCTATGGCTATCAACTTTTGTTTCATAGTGGGTGTTTTTTCACACTCATTTCTCCAAGCATGATTTATTTCATACTTATCACGGTGGTCATTTCAACGATATTGTTGCCACTACTTGCCATTGTTGTGTGGCAGTTTTTTAATAAAAAGCGTTTGAATCTCGACGAACAACACGATCGTGTTGTTCCTTACTTTGTCACTATTGTGGGCTATCTGCTAGGGGCATTTGTGCTGAAATTTGTTTCTATCTATGAAATATATTCTCAAATTTTGGTTGTTTGTTCTTTTGTTATAGTTGTGATTCAGCTCATCAATATTCATTGGAAGATAAGTGCTCACATGGCTGCCATCGGAGGGATTTTAGGTGTGTTTTTCGGATTGAGCCGTTGGGCAATGTGGAATCAATTTCCAATAAGTATAGCTTTGATTTTACTGAGCGGATTGTTAGGGTCATCACGTTTGTTACTGGATAAACATACTCCAGCACAAGTTTACGCGGGTTTTGCACTTGGATTCTCCTTTCCATTCATCTACTTGGAGTTATTTTTTGCGAATTAAAGTTTGTTTTTACAAATCAGAAGGAGAAGGGGGACTCCTTAATTGTAGTTGAATTATAGGTTCTAAAGGAGAATTAATAAACAAAAAAAGGTGAGGAAATCCTCACCTTATATTTTTGCACGAAAAGCTAATAACTAGCGTTTGTGTTTTGCTTCGTCAGAAACTGTTAATTTTTTTCTTCCTTTAGCACGACGGCTTTTTAAAACCAAGCGACCGCCAGCAGTAGCCATTCTTTCGCGAAAACCATGTTTGTTTTTGCGTTTTCTGTTTGATGGTTGAAATGTTCTTTTCATCGATATTCTATTTTATATTTTATTCTTAATTCTATCTTTCGGACTGCAAAGATATACGTTTATATCTAGTTACCAAAACGAAATAAGTTTTTTTAAAAGATTTTCTGGAATTATTTTCAAAAAAGCGATATATTAAAGAATTAGCATAGCATCGCCATAAGTTCCAAATTTGTATTCTTCTTTCAACGCTTCATTATATGCCTCCATTGTTAAATCAAATCCACCAAAAGAAGTGACCATCATCAGGAGAGTAGAGTAAGGGAGGTGGAAGTTTGAAATCATGCGGTTTGCCACTCTAAAATCATAGGGAGGGAAAATAAACTTGTTAGTCCATCCTTCATAAGGTTTCAATAAATTTTGAGTAGAAACAGAGGTTTCAAGTGTTCTCATCACGGTAGTTCCCACAGCACAGATGTTCTTCTTATTCATCTTAGCTTTGTTAATGATATCGCAAGCATTTTCAGAAATCCAAATTTGCTCTGAATCCATTTTGTGTTTTGTTAAGTCCTCCACTTCCACGTGGCGGAAGCTACCAAGTCCAACGTGCAGCGTGATGTGGCTGAAATCGACACCGATAATTTCTAAACGTTTCAATAATTCGCGACTGAAGTGTAATCCAGCAGTAGGAGCTGCAACGGCACCTTCGTGTTTTGCAAAAATCGTTTGATATCGATCTTCATCTTCAGGCTCCACGTTGCGTTGATTTTTCACCATCAATGGAATAGGAGTCTCTCCTAGTCCGAATAGTGTTTTCTTAAATTCGTCGTAATTGCCATCGAACAAAAAGCGCAATGTTCGTCCGCGCGAGGTGGTGTTATCTATTACTTCAGCCACGAGGTCATCGTTTTCACCAAAGTAAAGTTTATTTCCAATCCTTATTTTTCGAGCAGGCTCAACAAGCACATCCCAAAGGCGTTGCTCGCGGTTCAGTTCTCGAAGTAGAAATACTTCAATTTCAGCACCCGTTTTCTCCTTATTGCCATAGAGGCGAGCGGGGAATACTTTTGTATCGTTGAATACCATCACATCTTGATCGTTGAAATATTCGGTAAGGTCTTTAAATTGCTTGTGCTCAAATCGATTGTTAGCACGATCAACTACCAACAAACGAGATTCGTCGCGGTTTGGCGCAGGATGAGCTGCAATGAGTTTTTCTGGTAAATCGAATTTAAATTTTGATAACTTCATGATGTATATCCTTTATATCTATTTGGAATGGTGGGCGAATTTAACCGTTTTTTGTTGAACTCTGCATGCTATCAGAGATAAACTGTGGAATATTTTCTAAAAAATAATTTAAGTCGAGTGCATTTTCCACACGATGCGCTCCAATTTGAGTTCGACGAAGTTGAACCAAATAAGCTCCTGACTTTAGCTCATTGCCAATATCTCGGGCTAATGCACGAATGTAGGTTCCCTTGCTGCACACCACTCGTAGCTCAAGGAGATTGTCTTGAAAAGATAGAATCTCTAGGGTGTCGATGCGTATTTTTTTAGGTGTCAATTCAATGTCATCTCCTTTTCGAGCATGTTCGTAGGCACGCTTGCCATTGACTCGAACGGCACTAAAAATTGGAGGAGTTTGCTGTTGCTCTCCTGTAAATTTCACAAGCACTTCTTGCAGTAGCTCCCTTGTTATGTGTTCGGTTGGATACTGTTCATCTTCGTCGCTTTCAAGATCGAATGAAGGGGTGGTAGCTCCAAGTTTAAGTGTAGTGATATATTCTTTGATTTCTGCCTGAATGCTCTCTATCTTCTTAGTAGCTTTTCCTGTGCAAAGAATCATTAGTCCGGTAGCTTTAGGGTCGAGTGTTCCTGCGTGTCCCACTTTGAGTTTTTTAACGCCGAGCTCACGACAAAGTTTATTTCGCACTTTGCGAACCAAATCAAAGGAGGTCCAATCGAGCTCCTTGTCAAATAGTAGTATTTCTCCTTCTTGAAAGTCCATTACACAATTTCTAAATTATATCCTAGAGAGAGCATAATTAAAATTAGTCCTCCCACAACGATTCGATACCAACCAAAGGCTTTGAAACCATATTTAGTAACGAAGCTAATGAAAAATTTAATTGCCAATAAAGCTACTGCAAATGCCACGATGTTGCCAATGAGCAGTGTTCCGATATTGTTTGCAATAACTTCACTACCTCCATCAAGGAATAGTTTTAAAACCTTATATCCTGCTGCGGCAAGCATAGTTGGAACTGCCAAGAAGAAAGAAAATTCGGCAGCAGCTTTTCTTGTTAATCCTTGCGACATTCCTCCCACAATTGTTGCCATGGAGCGTGAAACGCCAGGAATCATGGCAATACATTGAAAGATGCCGATACGAAAAGCTTTTGTGTTGTTTAATTTGTCGCTTCCCTTCTGAGGGTTAAAAATAGTGTCGCAGAAGAGCATGAAAATTCCACCAATAACGAGCATAATGGCAACAACATGAACATTTTCGAGTAGCAGGTCGATTTTATCGCTAAAAAGCAGACCTAAAACTGCTGCTGGAATGAATGCAATGAATAGTTTCCAATAGAAATCGTATTTGTGTAGAAGTTTTCGCCACCATGCTGTTTCTGTTGCGATGGGGGTATTGTTCAATTGGAAAAATCTCTTCCAATAAAGGCATACCACCGATAATATAGCTCCAAACTGAATGATTACAGTGAAAGCTTTCACAAAGGCTGTGTTTTCTATTCCCAAAATATTTTGGGTAATAATCATGTGTCCTGTTGATGAAATAGGTAGGAACTCGGTGAGCCCTTCCACAATAGCGATAAGAATGGTTTCTAAAATTGACAATTCGCCCATGATTATGCTTTTGGTTTTTTCATGATGGCATAGATTTCAAATAGAAACCCGATTAGCACAATAATTGGTGCTAGTGTGATGCGTCGAAAATTAAAAATCTCAGGATTAAACTGACTGGGGTCTTCGCTTTTTCCACCAATCATGAGTAGAAATCCAATGATGATAATGGCAAATCCGATGGCAAGCAAAATGTAATTCTCTTTCGATAGTGCCATTAAATTAGTGTTGGGATCTTTTTGTTTGTTTGTGATATTCATGATTTCTTGATTTTAGAATAGTTCCTCATATTTCATGCGGAGATATTTATTTACAGAAAAATAGGTTGAAGCACTTGAAATGACGATTCCTAAGATTAAAATTATTACAAATGTAATGATTGTACTTTGAGAACTATTAATTTGAAATGCAATATCCAGACTATTTTGATAAGATAACAGCGACAACAAGATGAAGGCAATAGCAATAAGCGACCCGATAATTCCTGTAATAACACTTTGTTTGATGAAAGGTTTGCGAATAAAAGCGTGGGTAGCACCAACAAGCTTCATCGTGTTAATGTTGAACCGCTGATTGTGCATGCTAATGCGAACGGTGTTGTTGATTAATGCCGTGAATATGAAAAGAAGCAAACCCGAAAAGCTCAATAAAAAGAGTCCTGCTTTGTGCACGTTGTTGTTGATTATTTGAACTAAATCACGATGATAATACACATTCTTTACTTCCGAATATTCTAATAGTTGTTTCTCGATTAGAAGCAATTGTTCGGCATTCATAAATTCGGCATGAAGTTTAAGTTCAAGGGAAGAATAGAGCGGATTAAATCCTAGAAAATCAACAAAGTTTTCGCCTAGCTCCTGAGCAAGCTTTTCGGCTGCTTGGTCTTTAGTAACATAAATACTCTCGCGCACAAAATCACTTGAACTTAGTCTTTTTTGTAATCGGAGAACATCAGAATCACTAGCGTTATCGTGTAATTCCAATGTAAAACCAATGTGTTCTTGCACATAGTCAGACAAACGATTGGCATTGAGCAACAATAGTGATAATAATCCGATGAGGAATAGAACTAATGAAATACTAATGGTGGTTGATATATACGACCGAAAGCTTCTGCCTTTTGTGGTGTTATTTTTCTTCATGTGCTTTTTTTAGTGAGGTGAAAAGAGTCGCTAAAACAGCGAGTATTAAAAGAATTGAGCTCACAAGTGAAATCAGATTGCCTTTTTCATAAGAAGAAGGCTCAAATTTAAATTCTACTGAATGTGTTCCTTCGGGAATGACTAACGCTCGAAGAACATAGTTTGCCCGTGCGTGTTCAGTGAGTTTTCCATCAATATATGCATTCCATCCTGCAGGATAGTAAATTTCAGAGAATACAGCAAGATGTGCTCCTCCTGCTACTTGTGCATTATATTTCAAATGATTTGGAGCATAGTGGGTGAGTTCTATTTGCGATAACGTAGAATCGCCTGTTTGAACAGTACTTACTTGTTGGGCAAAACGTCGATCAACGATTGCTTTCGATCTTGGGTTGAAGTTTTGAATGGCAAGCATCTCCGCATTGGCATCGTTCACCAATTCTATTTCATTTACAAACCATGCATTTCCGAGTGCATGTGCGTTTGCAATCGGTTCCGTTTGCGGATTGTATATAAGATATCGGGTGTTTAGCATGTTTAAAACAGGCGATACTTGAATGATGGAGTCCATGCTTTCAGGTGTTTCGAATGCAGCGATAATTTGCTGTATCTCGCCACTCATTTTGTAATCATAAAGCTCTTGATAGCGTTCTAACTTAGCTCCATGATAGCCTCCAATTGATTGATGAAAATATGAGGTTGAAGAATCATTGAATGGACTCACCGTAAGGTTCAGCACACGATAGCTAGATGTGTCTTTTAAAATAAAACGATCGGCAGCGCTTGCTGTATAAGGGGAGTTAGCTTCTTTTTTTGTTACAAAATTATCGTTGTTTAAATACTTCTTATTGAAGCTCCACAAGTCGGCAAGAATTACAAAAGAAAGTATAATCAGCAGATAGTTTGGTTTCAGTTTCTTGTTTAAATAGGCCCATGATAATGCAGCCGCAATACTCACAAACACAAGTGAGCGAAAGGCATCGGTGCGGAGCATTGAACGGCGATCGGACATAAATGCATCAACAAGCTGTTCGGGATATCGAGAATCAATGGGACTACTGAAATTCCCCGCCAATGACGGAAAAAGAATGAAGAGAAAGCAGAATCCACCTAGAATGGTCCAGCTCATTAGAATAGCATTGTTGTTTGAAGCGATGTTTAGCTTTGTCTTGTCGTTTGATGAAAGAATGATTTCTCGCATGGCAAGCATGGCCATGACAGTCATGGCAAAGTGCTGAATGAAAACCACGTTCTTAACATCGCGAAATTTGTTGTAGCCAGGAAAATAGTCAATCATGAAATCGCTTAGCGAAGGAAGGTTTTTGCCTAAAGCAAGAAGAAAGGTAAAAATAACAACGCCTGCAATCCACCATTTGTGTTTTCCTTTCACAAGAAATAGACCGAGCACGAAGAAAAAGAATACAACAGCACCAAAATAAAATGGAGCTGCAGAAATTGGTTGACTTCCCCAGTACATGGGCAACGATTGAATGTATTGACGTGCTTGACTTGCTCCTTGTGTTGTTGAAAATAGCTTGTAGCTTGCTGAGTTTTCACTCACTGCTTCAGCCATGCCTCCTCCTTTAAAGCGTGGAATAAATGAGGTAACCGATTCGCCGAAGTCATAACTGTAGTCAAGAATGTAATTCCGATCGAGCCCCGTTGTTTGATTGTTGGCATTGTTGTTTAATTCTGATTTTCCACGAGTTGAAAAATCGCCATATTCTAAAGTTGTGCTTAATCGAGCAGCATTAGTTCCAACAGCTAGCAGAGCAGCGATAATTAAAAAGCCACATGATTTGGCAAAGTTTGCCAAGGTTTTTTGTTGCATAGCATCAATTCCAAAAGCAATCCCAATGATAATAACCATTAAACCCGTGTAGTAGGTCATTTGTGGGTGATTTGAAGTTAGCATGAATGATAAACCCAGTGCGGTAACAACAGAGCCTAGAAGTGCGCGATTTTGAAATGCACTGATAACCCCTCCAACCACAAGCGGAACATACATTAAGGTGTGCACTTTTGTGTTGTGCCCCGATTCAATGAGAATGAAGAAGTAACTTCCCATGGCCCACATTAAGCTACCCACTATTGCACTCCACTTGTTTAGGCGAAGAAGGAGGCACATAACGAAAAAACAAATCAATCCCAATGCAATATATCCGGCAGGAGCAGGAATAATCGTGAAGTAGGTAGCTTGCACTTTGCCTAATAACTCTCCCGTATATGAAGTGGAAATAAGATAAGAAGGCATTCCGCCAAACATGCTATTGGTCCAAAGCGTATTTTCTCCTGTTTTTTCTTTGAAACTACGTATTTCTTGCGACATTCCTAGCCAAGTTGTATTGTCGGATGCATTGATTTTATCTCCTCGAAGTTGGGGAGAGAAATATAGTAGCGGAAGAATAATGAAAATTAGAATGATTCCGATAAAAGCAAGAATACGTTTGTAGTTGATAGGTGTCATAAAAGTAAAAATCCGAATAGTTTGCGTGCAAAAGTATCTAAAAAAAATGGCATAAAAAAACCGCATTAATTCATTTGTGCAAAATCCCTAATATACAGGATTTGAGTGCCACAACGCTCAGACTTCCACCGGTAATTAAAATTACTCATTCAGAAGTAAACTTCCAAACTACAAGGCCTGCCTTCACGCTATAATAGAGCTTTCTCGGTTTTAAGTAAAATGTTGAATCTGCCAATGCTGAATTAATGCGGATATATGATTATATATCGATATATGTCTTAGAACGTTTTCATAGTTCAAATGTAGGAAAGTAATATGAGTTATGCAAATTTTCTAGTAAAAAAGATGTCGAGTTCGGTAGATTCTTGCTTTTTTTTTGGAAAACTATATTTGAGAGTCGTTATAAATCTTCATAATTCAGGGAAAAGTGAACATAGAGAAACTTGTTGGTGAAAACCCTTGGTGTACTCAATTATCTTTTAACGAAGAATGTGTTGTGTATATTCGGTTTTTAAAGGCGCTTAATGAATTAATGCGCTTAACTACTTTCCTTTTATAAATGTAGTTTTTGCTTGATAGCACTCCTATATGGTCTTTTATAAAGACTTATTGGGTGATATTTTTTTTGACATGCTATAATAAGCAAACTTATTAGTCCATATTTTTCTTCATGAAGTGAATTAAGCAAGCTTATTAGTGCATATTTTTTTTGATGAGCTATAATAAGCAAACTTATTAGTCTGTATTTTTCTTCATGAAGTGAATTATGCATGCTTATTAGTGCATATTTTTTTTGAAATGTTAAAATAAGCAAACTTATTAGTCCGTATTTTTCTTCATGAAGTGAATTAAGCATGCTTATTTGTCCATATTTTTTTTGATATGTTAAAATAAGCAAACTTATTTGTCCATATTTTTTTTGATGAGCTGAATTAAGTTTTTATAATTAGTGTAGTTTGCAGTGTCTTAGCTGTGATTTTTGTTTGTTATAAGCTTAATCATTAGTTGTCGGATTAAAAAATGCACTGATTTAATTCTACCAAGGGGTTTGCGAAATTCTTTTTGCTAAAAAAAAAGAGTTAAAGCTTGATTTTTCTATGTGAATATGTAAGTTTGTAGAATCAAGGGATTGCTTAAAGAACTGTGGAGAGTTATCTTTCAGGTGAAACTACTCATTACCTGCGAGCTCGAAAACATGCGAAAATGCGTGTTGGATGCTCGTTGATGTGCAAATTAATTTATAGTTGTTTTCTTTCATGATGAAATATTATCTGATTTATCTTTTTTCACTCTTGCTAAGCATGTCGTCGATGGCGGCTCCGCAGCAACAATATGTCGATTCTTTGCTTCAATTAATAACGAAGAAGAAACTATTTGAGGCTAAAAAAGATGCCGATATAGCGCAGATAAAGTCATTGTTCTTTTTAAAAGACTCGATATCGGAAGAACTTCGCTACCAGATTAACGTTAAGATTGCGAAGGAATATGAGGTTTACATGACCGATTCGGCTATTGGCTATGTTTTGCAAAATAAGCATATAGCAAAGAAGTTAAATAATCGGCAGATGATGATTGATGCTGATTTAAACTTGGCCTCGCTTTATGTTGTTACAGGTATGTATTATGATGCATTGGGCTTGTTGCAGATGTATCGCTCGGCAGATTTATCAGCGGCTCAGCAAATTTTCTACTATAAATCTTGGAAGTCCTTCTATGATAATTATAAGTATACCACGCAATATACACGAAAATACAATCAGATTGCCGAGGCTTATCGCGATTCGTTGTTGGAGGTGATTGATGAAAGTTCGCTGCTGTATCGTTTGTATTATGCCGAGCAAATATTAGACAATGGAGATGTGGCACAATCGCGATTGCTTTTAGAGCAGCTTCTCCGGGAGGAGTCGATTTCTATTCGAGAAAAGGCGATGACGTGCTTTTTCATGGCAAGGTCTTATCAGTTGGAGGGAAATTTAAGCGAGACATTAACGTACTACTCGCTTTCTGCAATGCACGATATTCAGGGAAACATTAAAGAAAACACCGCAGCACGCGCTCTAGCCATGTGTTTGTATGAAGAGGGGAAAATCGAGCCTGCTTATTTGTGTATTCGCTCTTCCATGGAAGATGCCATGTTTTGTAATGCTCGACTTCGAACGCATGAAGTAGCTACGGTTCTACCCATTATTGATTTGGCTTATCGAGATAAAATCAATAAAGAAAAGCGACAACTGAAGGTGCTGCTAATTGTTACGGTTATATTGTCGATTTGTTTAATTTTCGCCATGCTGAATGTTTATAAGCATATGAAGAAAAATAGTCAGATTGGAGCACAATTAAAAGAAAGTAACGATAAACTTGAAGTCATGAATGATTCGCTCAAAGAGGCGATTGAAAAGCTAAATCAAGCGAATAATAATCTATCGAACAAGAACACCGATTTAACGGAGGGGAATAGACTAAAGGAAATGTATATTGCCCAGTTTTTGGACTTGTGTTCTAACTATATTCTTAAGCTTGAGCGCTATCAGAATATGCTGAATAAGAAAGCGGCGGGGCGTCAGTTAGATGATTTATACAAGATTTTAAAGTCGAGAGAAATGATTAATGATGAGGTGAAAGAATTATATCGCACGTTCGATGATGCTTTTTTACACTTATATCCGAGTTTTGTGAGCGATTTCAACGATTTGCTTTTGCCTGAGGAACGCTTTGAGCTTGTGGGTGGTGAGTTGAACATTGAGCAACGCATCTTTGCGCTCATCCGATTGGGTATTACCGATAGTTCGAGGATTGCGCAATTTCTACATTATAGTGCTAACACAATCTATAATTATCGCACCCGAGTTCGCAATAAATCGGCTGTGCCTCGCGATGAGTTTGAGCAAGAGGTGATGAAAATTGGGGTGTAGAATTGATTGTTGATATTGACAAAGAGGGTGTCTGAAACTTATCCGACACCCTCTCTTTTTTTTGCTTCCGTCGCAGTTGGCTTTCTATTGTTTAATATCGTTAGCAGTTCGTGCAATTACTGCCATCCTTGCCAGATTAAATTTTCGGCTTTCCATTTATCTTTCGGTTGGTCTTCTCCAGTTGGATATCCGATAGGTATTACGCAAAGCGGGATGAAGTTTTCGGGCATGTTCAATATTTTCTGCACCGATTGCACACGTTCGCTGATTGGAAAAACACCGGTCCAAACGGCACCTAATCCTAATGATTCTGCGGCGAGCAAAACATTTTGAGTGGCAGCTGAACAGTCTTGCACCCAATAAGCTTGCGCATCGCCTTCAAGAGCTTTGTTTAAATCGCCACACACCACCATGGCAGCTGTTGCTGTTTGGAGCATGCTAGCATAGGGAAGTGCTTCTTGCAGTTTATTCATAACATCACGATTGTCGATTGCAACAAAAGCCCAAGGCTGTTTGTTTACTGCTGTTGGTGCTGCCATGCCTGCTTTGGCTAAGGCTTCTAGTTGTGCTTTGCTTACTTGTTTATTGGTGAAGTGGCGCACGCTTTTTCGCTCGTGAATGACGCCAATAGTCGCGCTTTCGTATGTCTTTGGTGTGATTTTGGGAGTTTCTCCGGGAATTAAACTCTTGTAAGCATCAAAAGCCCCAGCCACAGGCACACCATAAGTGTAGTATTTGTTTTCTTGATAGACCACAGGTTGTAGCGCTTCCAAGTTAACTGAGCCGTCGTGGTTAAGAAATTGAGGATTGATGCTTGTGTTTACAACCTTTCCAATGAATTGCGTGTGAGAGTCCATTGTAACCGTATCAACAAGTTCACATTCAATAGAAATTGGGAACTCTTCAATGGTTGGGGCATTAACGAAAGCACCTTTTATAGCTGTGAGTCCTAGGCGTTGAAATTTATCTTCATCTTTCCCTGAAATCACACCCACATAGTCCATTTGCGGAATGAGTTTTACGGATGGAATATTTATGGTAAATGATTTGTTGTGCATGATATTGTCATAGCTCATTCGCGAAGGACGAATGGAAACAGCAATGCTTAAAGGAGTTGAATTGCACACGCCCACCCATGCTGCAGTCATCATGTTGGGCTGCCCATTTTCGGCATATGAGCCAATGACAACGGCAGGTTGAGGCATTAAGTAGTTTTTAATACCCACAGACACTTTTTCTCCGTTGTTATCAAAAGAAGGAGATGTGCCTATCAATGTGCTATCGCTTGGTTCTGTTGTTTCTTTTTTCATATTGTTTTCTGAGTTTACTCGAAAAGTGAGTTGATAGACGAGTGCAACAATGATGATGCTGAGTAATATATTTAAAATGTTGGCTTTGTTTTTCATTTGAATGTATTTTTTAGAATGATAAGATGCAATTTGGTGGTCTTTTTCTTGTTGTAAAGATGTTTAAAACGTCTTGCATTGTGATTGTATTTTCTTTTTTTAGGCGGGATTTTTCTTTGATTTAGTTATTAAGGGTTTTGTAATGTTGAGAGCGCAACCGGTGGGGCAGAGCGCACACCAAGGGCGGTTGAAGAATAGCGAAAGGACAACGAAAAGCAGTCCGAAGCAAATCATGCTCCACGACGCTACATGGTAAATAAAGGCTATGAAGGGTTCCATGTTCCCTAGAGGAAGACTAATTCCAATTAAGAGGATCGACCAAATGAAGCAAAGGTAGATTAATCGAAGGTCGATGCTCAATAGTTGTTTGGGGAATTGTTTCTTTTTGAATGGTGAGATTTTAGAAACGAGCAATTGAATGGCACCCATCGGACAAAGATAGTTGCAATAGAAATTTCTTTTTCCAGCCATGCTCATTAAAAGTGTAAGAAGTAGAATAATGAACATTTCAGCATTTGATTGCCAAGGTATGCCACTTCCTAACCAAGCAAAAAACAGTTCGATAGAGAACATTTTCTTCAACCAAAGTCCCATGATTAGAAAAACCAGCACGAGGTGATAGTAATAGAACCCTTTAAAACGAGTGCTGAAAAGTTGTATGAGAGCAGAAGAAATTAATGCACAAACAGCAAGTAGTTGTATGATTTTCGCCCAGTTGATGCCTTGTTCGTGTTTTATTTGCAAATAACTAGAGATTGTCTGCTGCACACCCACAATGATAGCAGAGCTGCTGAATGTTGCACCACTAACAGCATCAACCTGTTTTTGCGGAGCTAGGCTGTCGATAGGCATGCCGTTCCATGCTTCAAATAGCTTAGCATCGATAACAGTTCCCATAAATTCCTCACTCTCTTGATTGGCTAGCAACACAATTTGAGTAATGTGTTCATCGGGAGAAATGGCAATAAATAAAGGGACATCGCCATTATATCCGTGTTGGGTGCTTTCAAAATCAGTTGAGCAGAGTAATCTGCCTAGTTTGTGTTTATCTTTATCAAATACGGCGATGCTTCTATCGTTTTGGTTTTGAAAAGTTGTTGCTTCGGGAAATGCCTTTTGCACATCGTTTAAGGTATAAGGCTTATCTTCTTTAGGGAAGAGCCATTCGAATGTTGCCCCAGCTCTGAAAGCTAAAGCTAGAAGGAGAAGGGCAATGGTGAGATACTGTAGTAATACTACTTTTTTTTGGGAGTGATGCATGTTTGATTATTTATTGCTGTCATTAAAGGGAGCAAAGATAAAGGATTGAAATTGATAATCTCAACAAAAAAAAAGTAAAAAATATTTGCAGATATCAAAAAAGCACTTATCTTTGCATCGCATTTGGGAACAGATGTTAGTTCAAAGATAATATCGGGCGGTTAGCTCAGCTGGTTCAGAGCATCTGGTTTACACCCAGAGGGTCGGGGGTTCGAATCCCTCACCGCCCACAAATTGGCAAAGACAAAAGTAGCCAAAAACAGACAAACCCTTGTAAAACCTAGTTTTGCAAGGGTTTTTTTAT
>JBKEAC010000133.1:0-17822 GCA_047971925.1 Mangrovibacterium sp. | reverse complement strand
GTAAATAAAATGATGTCAACACCACCCATTGCGGCAATATATGATCCAATATATTTCTTAATTCGATAGCAGTAAATTTCTATTGCTTGAATAGCACTCTCTTTACCCTCTAAAGCAGCCTGACGAATTTCTCTCATGTCCGATGAAATACCAGTAAGCCCCAACATTCCCGAATGTTTATTCAACAATGTATCGAGTGATTTCTTTTCAATTTGTTCTTTCTCCATGATGAAAGTAGCAGCACCAACGTCTAAATCACCTGAGCGAGTACCCATTATTAAACCTTCCAATGGAGTAAATCCCATAGAAGTATCTACCGATTTTCCATTTTTCACCGCTGCAATAGAAGCTCCATTTCCTAAATGGCAACAGATAACCCTTGAGGTTTCATAATCTTTTCCTTGCATTTCACATGCACGACGAGAAACGTAACGATGGCTAGTTCCATGAAAACCATAGCGACGAATGCCATATTTTTCATACAACGATTTAGGAATGCCATACATATACGCTTTAGGATCCATCGTTTGATGAAATGCCGTATCGAAAACGCCTACTTGTGGAACTCCAGGAATTAATTCTTCAATAGCTTCAATTCCTTTAATGTTAGGAGGATTGTGCAATGGAGCTAAGCTTGTGCACTGAACTAATGCATTAATCACTTCATCGGTAATAAATTCCGATGAACTGAAGAATTCACCACCATGCACTACTCTATGACCAACAGCATCAATTTCATCAAAAGAATTAATACATCCGTATTTTTTACTACTTAAAACTCCTAAGATATACTCAATACCAGCTTTATGGTCTAAAATTTCACCTTCAAACAAGACCGACTGACCATCTTCTGTTTTATGCTTCAGGAATGAGCCTTTCATTCCAATCTTTTCAATTCCACCTTTAGCAATAACTTGCTGATTAATCATATTGAAAAGCTGATATTTAATAGAACTACTTCCGCAGTTTAATACTAAAATTTTCATTGTGTATAATTTGCTTTTTTACAGTTTTCCAACTAAGTTAATTCCATCCTTTTCTTTTAAAAGAGAAAGAACACGGTTTATCATCCTTAATTTTCGTCTGCAGATTTAACTACTTCACCATTTTCATTATAAACATAAAATCCTTTCCCTGAGTTAACACCTAATTGTTTAGCTCTAACTAATCTTTTAATATAGGGAGATGGCTTATATTTCACATCACCAAATTCATTGTATAAATTATCCATCCAGCGAATGACTTTGTCCAATCCCATTTGATCAGCCAATGCAAATGGCCCCATGCGCATACCAAAACCGATGTTCATGCTCTCATCAATATTTCTTATTGAAGAAACTCCCTCCATAAGCATATCGCACGCTTCATTTAGAGTTACCACAAACATTCGAACAATAATTAATCCGGCTGATTCTGCAACGGGTATTGGTTTGCGATTAATCATATTAACAAAAATACAAACTCGCTCATATGTCAAATCCGAAGTGTGAAGTCCTTTAACTACTTCAACCATTTTCGCATCGCGCGATGAGGTTAAATAGTGCAAGCTAACACATCTTTCTTTGTGTTTTAAATCAGCAGATAATTCAGTGATGACAATTGTCGTTGAATTAGTTGCAATAATACAGTCTGTTGAAACAACTTCTTCAATTTTCTTGAAAATTTCTTTTCGAAGTTCTAACTTTCCTCCCCTATCAACAGCTCGAATTGCTTCAATTACAAAATCACATCCTTTTAGCTTTGAGTATTCTGTTGTACCTTCGATTCTCGATAAAATTGCTCGTTTTTCTCCCCCTGTAATTCCCCATCCTGCAATTCTTTCATCTAAAACTTTCTCAATACCAGCTAGAGATTCTTTAATACGCTCTTCTGAAACTTCCACAAATACCACCTCGATACCATAGGTACTTGCAACTCTGGCAATGCTCTGCCCTACAACTCCACAGCCAACAACACCAATCTTTGAGAATAGACTTTGTGACTTTCCTTTTTTAACTAAACCAAATTCCTCAATGGCTTCAACTATTTCTTTTGACATAAACGTTGATTTATTATTTATTTTGCTGCAGCTGCTTGATTTGCTGTAATCGCAACTAAATTTACTATATCGGTTACTGAACACCCTCTCGATAAATCATTAATCGGTGCTGCCATTCCTTGCAAAATCGGTCCGATTGCTTCTGCACCTGCTAATCGTTGAACCAATTTATAGCCAATATTTGCAGCTTCTAATCCTGGGAATACTAAAATATTAGCATGTCCAGCTACTTCGCTTTCTGGTGCTTTTAATTTCGCTACTTCTGGAATGATTGCCGCATCTAATTGCAGCTCTCCATCAACTTTCAAAGTTGGGTCCATCTCTCTAGCAATACGTGTTGCACTCGCCATTTTATCAACTAATGGGTGAGATGCGGAACCTTTAGTAGAAAAGCTCAACATGGCAACTCTAGGATCCATGCCTACTATTGCTTTAGCTGTTTTGGCTGTTGAAACTGCTATTTCTGCCAATTGCTGATCAGTTGGATCTGGCATTACAGCACAATCGGCAAACATCAAAATTCCTTCATGACCATAATGAGGATCATTCATAAACATCAAAAATGCACCTGAAACTACGGTCACTCCTGGCAAAGTTTTTACAAATTGAAATGCAGGACGGAGCACATCGCCTGTTGCATTGATAGCACCCGCCACTTCACCATCAGCATCACCACATTTTATCATCAAAGGCGCAAAAACCAAAGGATCATTAAGCATAGCTAAGGCTTGTTCTTTTGTCAACCCTTTGCTCTTACGAATTTCGCACATTTTGTCGGCATAAATTCCTCTGCGCTCATCCGTTAGTGGGTCAACAATAACAGCACCCTTAATATTTACACCTATCTCTTCCGCCACTTTGTTAATTTCACCAGGGTTTCCCAATAAAATTACACGAGCTATACCATCTTTTAAAATAATTTCTGTAGCCCTCAATGTTCTCGGCTCAGAACCTTCTGGAAGCACAATTCTCTTCTGAGCTTGTTGTGCATTTTTAATGATTTGTTCTAGTAACTTCATCTTATATTTTCGTTAGTTTTATAATCTACTACTCTCTTTTCAATTAGAACTTGCAAAGTAAGCATAAATAAACTAATTGAAAAGAATAACATCATTTTTTTACATTTATGATTTTTCACTTAACTCTAACCAGCGCAATTCTTTTTTGTCTAGCTCCTCTTTTAAAATTGCATAACGTTCTGATTTTTCAATTAATTCTTGAGATGTTAATCCACCCGCATTCATTTGTTCTTCGAGCGCTATTCGTTCCTCGTCAAGAGCCTGAAGTTCTTTCTCGATACTCTCAAATTCACGTTTTTCATTAAAACTCAATTTAAGCACATTCTTATTAGCTGGCAACTTTTCTAACTCTTTAGGTTTATCTTTAACTCGAATTTCTTGTTTTCTCAACTCCTCTTGTTCATCTGCCCAATTCCGATAAATCGAATAGTTCCCAGGAAAATTCTTAATTTTACCGTCTCCTTCAAAAACAAAAAGGTGATCAACAATCTTATCCATAAAATATCGATCATGCGATACAACAAGCACGCAACCTCCAAAAGCTGAAAGATAATCTTCCAACACATTTAAGGTCATAATATCCAAATCATTTGTTGGCTCATCTAATATAAGAAAATTAGGATTCTGCATCAAAATTGTACACAGATATAAGCGCCTTTTTTCTCCTCCGCTCAATTTTTCAATTAAACCATATTGAGTTTCTGGTGGAAATAAAAACCTAGTGAGCAGTTGGCTTGCGGTCATGCGAGAACCATCGGCAAAAGTCACAACTTCTGCAATTTCTTTAACCACCTCAATCAATGTGTCTTTAGGCGAAAAATCCATACCTTTCTGTTGATAATAACCAATCTTAATGGTTTGTCCCCATTCAATAATGCCTGAATCAGCAGCAATTTGATTAGTAATAACATTTAAAAATGTTGATTTACCAGTTCCATTTTTTCCTACGATACCTACTTTTTCAAACTTTTGAAATTTATAAGTGAAGTTGTCTATAAGTTTTAAACTAGTATACGATTTAGAAACAGCTTCCAGTTCTAATATTTTACTTCCAATCCGTGATGATGATATTCCTAATTCTAATTTATCTTCTAACATACGAAATCCAGCCTTTTGCTTTAAGTCTTGAAATTGATCAACACGATATTTTGCTTTATGACTTCGTGCCTTAGGCATTCTTCGCATCCATTCAAGTTCTGTTCGATAGAGGTTTTGCGCTTTTTCTGTACTTGCCTGCAATTGAGCTATACGCTCTTCTCTTTTCTCTAAATAATAGCTATAATTCCCTTTATACGAGTAAACTTGATTATCATCAATCTCAATTATTTCGTTACACACGCGATCTAAAAAATAACGATCGTGAGTAATCATGAAGAGAGTGCACTTTGATTTAGATAAATACAACTCCAACCACTCAATCATCTCTAAATCTAAATGGTTAGTCGGCTCATCTAGCATTAGTAAATCGGGTTCATTAAGCAGTACATTAGCTAAAGCAACACGTTTTTGTTGACCTCCAGATAATTCTCCGATTTTTTGATTAAAGTCTTCTATTTTAAGTTGTGAAAGAATCTGCTTCACTTTAACTTCAAAATCCCATGCTCCATGCTCTTCCATCAGCACTGTTAAGCGTTCTATTTCCGATTGATTGTTTTCACTAATTGCCTCTTCAAAATCTCGGACAACTGCCAAAGCTGGATTATCTGATAATAAAGCCTGCTCAAGCACTGTTATATCTGGATTCAGATATGGTTGCTGACGCAAATATCCAATTTTCACTCCATTACTCACAGTCAATAGACCTTCATCAGGGGTATCATTTCCTGATAATATTTCCATTAAAGTTGTTTTACCTGCTCCATTCTTCGCAATTAGTGCAATTTTTTGATCTTGAAATATTGTAAATGATATGTCTTTGAAGAGATAATTCTCTGCAAATTGCTTTGAAAGACGTTCCGCTTGTAGGTATGGAAATTGACTCATGTGTGTTTTTTTTTGACAATGCCTTATTATCTGTAAACAAAGATACACAATAGTTTTAGCAATGAAAGGTTCAAATCGAAATTATAACTTCTACTTCCTCTAAAATCTACTGATAAAGAACAAAAAAAGCCCCAATCCTAAGATTGAGGCTCTATTTTAAAACATGCTAATGCATTACTTTTTAGTATAATCCATTGCTGCCAATCGTTTATAACCATCTAAACGCCATTGAGCATTTTTCTCTGATTGAGCAAACAATTCTTTTGCTTCCACAGGATAAGCTTTTGCTAAAGATGAGTAACGAACTTCACTCATGATAAAATCTTGGAATTTACTCCAATCTGGTTCTTTTGAATCGAGTTGGAATGGATTTTCACCTGCCTCTTCCATAAGTGGATTGTAGCGGAACAAGTGCCAGTAACCTGAATCAACAGCTTCTTTCGCCTGATTTTGCGATTTTCCCATTCCATTTCTCAAACCATGGTTAATACATGGAGAATAAGCAATAATCAATGATGGTCCTGGATAAGCCTCAGCCTCACGCAAAGCTTTCAAGTATTGCGATTGGTTAGCCCCCATTGAAACTTGAGCCACGTAAACATAGCCATAAGACATTGCCATCATACCTAAATCTTTCTTACGGATTTTCTTACCCGAAGCAGCAAATTTTGCAATCGCTCCAACAGGAGTTGATTTTGATGCCTGACCACCTGTGTTTGAATAAACCTCAGTATCCATTACCAAAACATTCACATCTTGTCCCGATGCTAAAACGTGATCAAGACCACCATAGCCAATATCATAAGCCCATCCATCACCACCAAATACCCAAACTGATTTTTTCACAAGGTATTGTTTCAAGCTAAGAATTTCTTTAGCATAAGCTGCCGAATTACCGGTAAGCACTTCAACCACTTTCGCAGAAGCTGCAACCGTTTTATCTCCATCTTGTTTTGCTTCCAACCATGCATTAAATGCCTCTGCAACTGGAGCATCAACTCCTGCAGCTAAAGCCTCAGCCATGATTGCTGCAATACGGTCGCGTTGTGCTGCCACACCTTCCGACATACCAAAGCCATATTCTGCATTGTCTTCAAACAATGAGTTTGCCCAAGCTGGACCACAACCCGATTGCTTGTTAGTTGTATATGGAGTTGCAGGAGCAGAACCACCATAGATTGAAGAACAACCTGTGGCATTAGCAATCATCATGCGCTCGCCATATAGTTGAGTGATTAATTTCACATATGGTGTTTCACCACAACCAGCACAAGCTCCAGAGAACTCAAACAGAGGTTGAGCAAATTGTGAGTTTTTCACACTCTTAAATTTATCTTGAATCTCTTTGTAGCTCACATTTTTATCCATGTATTCCCAACGAGCAATTTCATCAACTTGACTATCCAAAGAAGTCATTCCAAGAGCTTTAGTCTTAGCAGGACAAACATCCACACAGTTTCCACAACCAGTACAATCTTGTGTAGCTACCTGAATGCGGAATTGCAAGCCTTCAAATTGTTTTGCAGGAACAGCACTAATTGTTGTTGTACCAGCTGGTGCTGCTGACACTTCTTTCTCATCGAGAAGGAATGGACGGATTGCAGCATGAGGACACACATAAGCACATTGGTTACATTGAATGCAGTTATCAGAGAACCATTCAGGAACACTCACAGCAATACCACGCTTTTCATAGGCGGCTGTTCCTTGTTCAAATGTACCATCTTCATAGCCTAAGAATTTAGACACAGGAAGAGAGTTACCTTCTTGATGATTAATAATATCAACAAATTTGCTGATATATTCTGGGCGTTTTGGATCAATCACTTCATCTTCTAAAACAATATTTTTCCAATCAGCAGGAACTATAACTTGATGAATATGTTGACCACCAGCATCAACTGCTGCATAGTTCATATTCACAATTTTCTCACCTTTTTTGCCATACGATTTCACAATCGCTTTCTTCATTTCTTCCACCGCTTTTTCGTAAGGAATCACGCCAGTGATTTTAAAGAATGCAGATTGCATAATGGTGTTAGTTCTAGTACCCAAGCCTAGATCTTTACCCAATTGTGTACCGTTAATGATATAGAACTTAATATCATTTTCAGCCAAATAACGTTTCATTTTGTTTGGCAAGCGAAGTTTTGTTTCTTCTTCATCCCAAATAGAGTTCAACAAGAATGAACCTCCTTTTTTCAAACCTTTCAACACATCATAAAGATGAATATAAGCTGGCACATGACAAGCCACAAAGTCAGGAGTTGTTACTAAATAAGTTGAACGAATTGGGCTATCACCAAAACGCAAGTGAGAACAAGTGAAACCTCCTGATTTTTTAGAGTCATATTCAAAATATCCTTGACATGACTTATCAGTAGTTCCTCCAATAATTTTAATAGAGTTCTTGTTAGCTCCAACAGTACCATCAGAACCCAAACCATAAAATTTAGCCTCATAAATATCTGCAGGTGAAACTTTCACTTCTGCTTTTAATGGCAATGATTTGAAAGTAACATCATCAACAATACCTAATGTGAAACCATTTTTAGGCTCATTCATTGCTAAATTCTCATAAACTGAAAGAATTTGCGATGGAGTTGTGTCTTTTGAACCTAAACCATAACGACCTCCAATTACCAAAGGAGCATTTTCTTTTCCGTAGAACAATTCACGAACGTCTAAATATAAAGGTTCGCCGTTTGCTCCTGGCTCTTTTGTTCTATCGAGAACGCTAATTCTTTTTACACTCTTAGGAAGTGCATTCATGAAATATTTTGCACTAAATGGACGATATAAGTGAACTGACATCAAACCAACTTTCTTTCCTTGACCTGCCAAGTAGTCGATTGTTTCTTTGATAGTTTCAGTTACTGACCCCATTGCAATAATGATGTTTTCAGCATCTGCCGCACCATAATAAGTAAATGGATGATACTCACGACCTGTAATAGCCGTAATCTTTTGCATGTAGTCATCAACAATTGCAGGAACTGCATCGTAGAATTTGTTTGATACCTCTTTTGTTTGGAAGAAAATATCAGGGTTTTGAGCAGTTCCTCTAGTAACAGGATGTTCTGGATTTAATGCGCGGTTACGGAAGTCTTCAATTAAAGACATATCAACAAGCGGACGCATTTCTTCCATGCTGATAGCCTCGATTTTCTGAATTTCATGAGAAGTACGGAAACCATCGAAGAAAGACATGAAAGGCACACGAGATTTCAATGTTGCCAAGTGAGCTACACCGGCCAAGTCCATCTCTTCTTGCACAGAGCCTGCTGCCAACATGGCAAAACCTGTTTGACGAGCAGAATAAACGTCAGAATGATCGCCAAATATTGACAACGCTGCACCTGCTAATGCACGAGCAGAAACGTGGAAAACTGTAGGTAATAATTCACCTGCAATTTTATACATATTAGGAATCATCAACAACAAGCCTTGAGAAGCTGTGTATGTTGATGTTAAGGCGCCTGCTTGCAAAGAACCATGAACAGCACCTGCTGCTCCAGCTTCTGATTGCATTTCTGCCAAACGAACCGGACGACCAAAAAGGTTTTTTTGTCCATTAGCTGCCCATTCATCAACATACTCAGCCATGGTTGATGACGGAGTAATTGGATAAATACAAGCAACTTCACTAAACATGTAACTCATATACGCTGCCGCATAGTTACCGTCGCATGTAAGAAACTTTTTTTCTTTTGCCATTTTATCAGATTTAATTTAACGTATTTTATTTTAATTCTTTTCTATTAATAAAGGAAACCAAACAACCATAATGGTATCTTATTTCCTTCTCCTATCTCAATTCTACCAACAGCAGCATAGCTTGCCATGCTGGTGGGTTTATGATTTTTTCCACCTACTGTGAAATCATACTTTCCATCAACCAAAAAATCTCCCTCCTTTGAAAAACTCAGCATATTTGTCGCTGAAACTTGATTACCAAAAAAAGTCTTCCCAACATGATCCTCATCGAAATTATCTCGAGAAACTGCATATAACACATTCGTATTATGAGCATATATACATAATGGTTTTTTTTGAGTATCCTCATCTTTAAAAGCATAAATCAAATTGATTAATTGTGCATTTTTCAGATATTTCAAATAGTTTATAATCGTAGCTCGTGAAGTCTCTACCTCTGCACTTAACTTACTAATATTAGGTGAAAAGGGTACTTGGTTACAAATAATTCGCAATAATTTTCTCAGCTTAGGTAAATATTTCAATTCAATTTGATTTATTGAGGTTATATCTATCTCTAATGCTAAATTAATATGCTTCAACAACCGACTGCAATCATTAAATTCCAAATCAATCGAATATGGATAATATCCATTGATTAAATACTGATCAAAATGAGCCAATGGCATCACTTGCTTTATTATCTCTTGTGAAATTTGTTGATGATTTCGTATTATTTCTTCTAAACTATAACTTGGAAAACTGTTACCTGTTCGATAATTTAAATACTCTCGAAAAGACAATCCTTTCAGATGATATATTTTAACCAGATCTTTCAATCGAGAATTAGCTTCATCAACTCGTAAAACTGGCGATGACGAAAAAATAATTTGTAATTCAGGAAAATCATCATAACAACGCACTATCTCATCAATCCAATCTGGATATTTATGAATTTGATCTAGTACTAGAATCTTCCCTCCATTTTTGTAAAAATCTTCGGCAAAATCATAAATCTTCTGCTTTGTGAAATAGAAATTATTTAAATCAACATATAAGCATGAACAATCATTCTGAAATCTTTCGATGATTAGCTCTACCAAAAAATCAGATTTACCGACGCCACGAAAGCCTTTAATGCAAATCAAACGATCTTTACAATCGATTGCACTCAATAAACCTCGTTTAAGCTTCGACCGATGATTATCTATCATTAAACTATGTATTTCCCGAAGGTTTTCCATTGAAATTCTATTTTTCCATTACAATTGAACAACGACAAAGATATGTAATTGTGTAGGCTTTTTGATATCTACACATGACAAAAAAAATTAAATCATACTATTTATATTTCTTAAAAATAAGATTTGCCCCTATTATTAGCTAGAATTCTAAATAAAAGACTTAAAAATTACCTATTACTAGGGATTGATTCGCTACTTATAATCAATTTACTTTGTCGAAAATAAACTTATTAAGTAATTAAAACAATGAGTAAAATTGGAATTTTTTACGGTTCTTCTACTGGAAACACAGAAGCCGTGGCTAAAGTTATAGCCGAAAAGTTAGGTGCAGAATCCTTTGATGTCACTAAATCACCAACAAAAGAGCTCAATGCTTGTAATAAAATTATACTTGGAACCTCTACTCTTGGCTATGGTGAACTTCAAGACGACTGGGATAATTTTATTTCTCAGCTAGAAAAAGCCGACTTGACTGGCAAAACAGTCGCAATATTCGGTTTTGGTGATGCCGATGGTTATCCTGACACATTCGTTGATGGAATCGGAATTCTTTATGAAGCGATTGCACAAAAGGGATGCGTAATTGTTGGCGAAGTTTCTACTGATGGATACGAATATGACGAATCTAAAGCTGTGATCAATGGAAAATTTGTTGGACTCCCGCTCGACGATGATAATCAGGGAAACAAAACAAAAACACGAGTAGAATCATGGCTTGAAGCAATAGCGCCTCATTTCAATTAGTAGCAAATTTAAATAGAAGTCATTTTGCTCGTAGCTGAGAAATGCTGCCCTCAAAAAAAATAAAAGACTTATTGATACATGCTAATGCTTCTTAGTCATTCGAGAATATACCTCGATTCTACCGTATTTAATTGATAGCTTAATGCTTCTATAAAGGACAAAAAAAAAGTGAAGAATAGCTTCTTCACTTTTTTTTGTCCTTTATTATTTTATAATATCTCGATAAGTTCTACTTTTCCTGTGTCCAAATGATAAACGGCACCAATAATTTCTATTTCTCCTGCAGCATACATTTTTGATAGGATTGGTTCTGATGTTCGCAATTGTTTCACCCCATGTGTTACATTTGCTCGAACCATTGAACCACTTAAATTTTCCGTATTCTTCAATGCTTCTATTGCTTCCGATTCACCTTCTAACGCTTCTACAATTGTCGAAATATGATCTGGAACAAAACCATGTTCAGAAATAGAATCTTGCTCACCATGTTTTGCATGATCAATCATGGCTGCAATTGCTCCACAACCTTCATGCCCCATCACGACAACAAGTTTAGTATGTAAATGTTCAACTGCATATTCCACACTGCCTAATTCAAAATCATCCATCACATTACCCGCTGTGCGAATCGTAAATAAATCGCCAAGCCCTTGATCGAAAATAATTTCGGGAGGAACCCTAGAATCTGAACATGAAATGATTACTGATTTAGGATGTTGTGCTGCTTCCAATTCTTTAATTCGCCTTACATCTTGATGATCATGCATGAGCTTACCTTCCACAAAACGAGCATTACCTTGAATCAAATCAGCCAATGGATTAACTGTTCCTTCAGCAGATATACTATCGAAGTGTTGTGCTTCCGCACTTGGAGTACTTGCATTTTCTGACTTTGAAGTACACGAAGAAGTCTCACATAGCAACAGCACCATCAATGCAGCTACCACCATCATTCTTTTGTTCATTTTGAGACTATTAAAATTATTAATCGGCACAAATGTAATGTTGTTTATATAATTAAAATGTCGCTAGATGATTCTATTAACATAAAAATAAAAGATACGCATCTTTAATGGTCATGTTCGGAGTTCAATTTTCAGGATAATACGAGAATGCTGTACTTTTCTTACTTAAATCAATAGATACGTTCTCCAAAAATTGCACTACCGACACGTATCATTGTACTCCCCTGAGCAATCGCCAACTTATAATCACCCGACATGCCCATTGACACCACTTTAAAGCTCTCATCTAATGCAAAAAAACTTTTCTTTAAGCTCTGAAAGATTTCTGAAAGATTTGCGAACTCTAAATTCACTTGACTCTCATCATCACAATAACTAGCCATTCCCATCACTCCACAAATTCGCACATGCTGTAACTGCTTAAACGCTGTAGATGCTAACATTTCAAAAGCTTCTTCTCTATTCAAGCCAAACTTTGTCTCTTCTTGTGCTATATGAAATTGAAGCAAGCAGTCAATAATTCGTCCATTCTTTTTCGCATCCTTATTAACTTGTTCAAGAAGTTTCCATGAATCAATTCCATGAATCAAACTAACAAATGGAGCAATATACTTCACTTTGTTTGTCTGCAAATGTCCAATAAAATGCCAGTTGATATCTTTAGGAAGCTCTTCATATTTTCTTACAACTTCCTGCACTTTGCTTTCTCCAAACACTCGATGCCCTGCATCATAGGCCATTTGAATCATTTCCACTGGATTATATTTCGACACAACCACTAGACAAACAGACTCGGGTAGATTATTTTTAATGATGCGAATATTTTCTGCTATGCTCATAAATTTTCTGTAACATTGTTTGTCAGTATCCGATTCTCTATCTGATCGAATTAGTTTCTCTTCAAAATGACCATCGTTGCTCCAAAGCCATACTCTTTAAAACTAGCGTCTTGATAATCAAACTTCTTATATTTTCTTGCTAGCTCTCTTCTAACTTCATTCTTTAGCACGCCCTCTCCAATTCCATGAATAAAAACGATACGCTTCACCTTATTCGATTTAATAGCTCCCTCCATTTTAGAATTAAATGTTTTCATCTGAAGTTCAAGCATGTCATTTGCCTGCAATCCGCGTTCATCATCAATCAATTCATGGATATGCAAATCAACTTCCATGATTTCTGTCCATTCTTCTTTCTCTTCTCTTTTTATTCGTGCTGGCTCTATAGAATCTACCTCTTTATCTTGGCTTTTCAATTTTTCAATCGCCTTATCAAAAACGGTTTCATTGAGTTTAAAAACCATTGCTGGCAACTTAAAATAATCGCTTTTCTTAAAACTACCAGCTTTATAAAACTTCACAGCCGGAACTGTAATTTTCTTTATCAAAGGAGCTTCCAAATTTGATGTTCCATCTTTATAGAACAACATTTGAAATATAAATTCGGGAAGCTTGGTTATATCTGCCGATGACAAACTATTGATTAGTTGCTTCGTATTTGGACTAACTTCTCCTGTTTGCTGACTTTCATAGAGAAAGCCATCGAAATGCAGATAGTTATATATCAACGTCTGATTACAATCATTCACCAAATACATCTTTGTTATTCCATCGAGAGGATTGTGACTATTTTCAGGCACAAAAGCCAAATAAAAATTAGCACTATCATTGCCAGCTATCTGCGTAGTCTTCTTTTTTACCTCCTCACGAAAAGGCGCTTCTTGCATACCTTGCTTGATAAATTCACTCACCGATGATTTTTTCTGATCATTTTTAGAATCTTCACTTCTAGGCTGCTCTCCGATTAACACAATTTCATTAATCAATGTAGGAATTTCAAATCCGTCTTCATTTTCTACATGAACCATATTTTTCCCCATTATCTTACTAATGGTTCCTCCTCCAACAGTATTCAGAAACTTAACCTTATCGCCTATTCTATATTGCATGATATTTAATTTATATGTTTTTCATCAAGTTACAAATGTAGGAAAGTTTAAATAAAAACATGCCCTATCTCGTACTAAAAAAGTTTTCTAGTTAAATTTTCGTGCTACCTAAAAAGCTCATATTTTTCTGCCTAACACTTTCTTACTACAAAAAGCCCGTTTTTTTCAACTACATTCTTAAAAGGGAGAATAATTAGACCTATTTTTCTTCATCTCTATTCTTACCACAATCGGAGTAAAACATTAAACCCCAAATTGTGGGGTTTGTAATTTCGTCTGCAACGGAACAAGCAATGACTTTCTTAAATTTATTTTGTACGCAATTAAAACTCAACCTCTTCTATTTTTACCTTCCCGCTTGAAATCATCACGTTTTTTATCATTTCGAGAATCTGAACGATGAGATGTTGAAGTATTTTTCCGTGAAGAATTTACAAGCACTTCCCCAAGTATTTTATCAAGCAAATCCTTTCGATTCATTTTCATCAGCTCATTGCGAATTTCCCGTTGATATTCTTTTTTATACCAGAAGAAAAATTTGCGCTGTGCTAGTTTTTCTGCTTGTGTTTTTGCCGTGAAAATAGACTTTCCAGTATATGGATTATATCCTGAATAATACATCACCGTTGAAAGAGTCATCGGGGTTGGGGTTAAATCCTGAACTTGTTCTAATTGGAAATTCAAACTTTTAGTTTCAGCTGCTAAATTTGCCATGTCGATACTAGTACAACCCGGATGACTAGATATAAAATACGGAATGAGTTGCTGTTTTAGACCTTCTTTTTTGTTTACCTCATTGAAAAGGCTGTTCATTTTATGGAAAAGCTTAAAGCTAGGTTTACGCATCATGTTCAAAACCTCATCTGAAGTGTGCTCAGGTGCCACCTTTAATCGTCCCGACACATGATGACGAATAACTTCTTTCATGTAATTTATGTTAGCCTGGTTTTGCTTTTCATCTTTCGATTGATGCAGAATCATATCATAACGAATGCCACTACCTATAAATGCTTTCTTAATCTTCGGATTGTTTCGCACCTTACGATAAAGCAAAGTCATTGGCTCATGATTATTATTAAGATTGGCACAAACACTAGGAAATATACATGATGGTCGCTTGCATTTTTCGCAAATCTTCTCATCAACACCTTTCATTTTATACATATTTGCCGATGGACCCCCTAGGTCGGAAATATAACCTTTGAAATCGTGCATTTCGCTTACCTTTTCCACTTCTTTTAGAATGGATTGCTCGGAACGACTAGCCACAAATTTACCTTGATGTGCAGAAATGGTGCAAAACGAACAACCTCCGAAACAACCTCGATGCATATTTATCGAATGGCGAATCATATCATAGGCTGGAATGGCTGCTTTTTTCTGATATTTTGGATGAGGCAAACGAGTGTATGGTAAATCATAAACTCTATCAATTTCAACTTCGCTCATCGTGCTATACGACGGATTCACAACAATTGTACTAGTTCCAATCATTTGCATGAGCTTTGCACCGTGCATTTTGTTTGATTCTTCTTCAATATGCTTAAAATTTTCAGCATATTTTTTCTTATCTCTAAGGCATTCTTCATGCGAATGAAGGCTTATCACACTCCACTCCTTTTGTGTTGCATAATTTTTATCAGCATCAATAAGGAAAGCCGTTTGAGGCACATTGGTTAAGCATTCTGTTGGAATGTCTTTTTGCAACAATTGCGCATATTCAACTATTGATTTTTCTGCCATGCCATAAAAAAGCAGATCAGCTTTCGAGTCGATAAGAATCGAGGGCATTAGCTTATCTTGCCAATAATCATAGTGAGTGAGACGACGAAGTGAAGCCTCTATTCCGCCAATTACCACGGGCACATCAGGATATAACTCTTTGAGAATTTTTGAATAAACTATAGTAGCATAATCGGGGCGTTTACTAGCCTCACCGCCTGCAGTGTAAGCATCATTAGAACGCCTACGTTTATTGGCGGTATAGTGGTTCACCATGGAATCCATGTTACCTGCCGAAACGCCAAAAAACAAACGTGGTTTGCCTAACTTCTTAAAATCGCGGAGATCATCTTGCCAGTTTGGCTGTGGCACAATGGCCACTTTTAGTCCTTCTGCTTCCAACACTCTCCCAATTACTGCCGATCCAAACGAAGGATGATCAACATAAGCATCGCCACTAAATAGTATCACATCAAGCTCATTCCACCCACGCGCTTGCACCTCTTTCAGTGTTGTTGGTAGCCAATCGGTTAATCTCATTATTTTCAAAATATAATCCCTTAATTCCTACGACAAACGCAAATAGTGCGATTTTACTCAATACGCTTAAGGTACACTGTTTTTAAATTTTTCACAGCTTTTTCCACTGCATTTCATATATACTCAAAAACTCTCCATCATCCTTTCTAACAAGAGCTGATTGGGAAAGTAAATCTCCCCTATCTTGCACTGATACAGCTATTTCTTGGTCAACAAATCCTTCTTTTGCAAAGTTAATTTCAATGAGTTCAAGTTGGTGCTGTTGTAAGAAAACAGTTTCATAAGCATCGATAATCCGCTCAAAAGCACGCACACTATTAAAATGTCCATTAACATCGATATCGCTATATTTAATTGGTAAGTAAACGAGTTCTTCCTCACTCAATTTATAGCGTAATCGTTTAGGCTGAGCACATGCAATTTCATTATCAATTTGCGGGAAATTATTCTCACTAAACGAAACTATTTTATGCGACAATAAATTCAACACGACCCAAGCGGAATTTGAGCGTAAAAGCTCTACCCCGTTCATATCTTTCAGTCGAAATTCGCGATAGGCAAACATACGGTCATTTCCCGATGGCCAAGTCTCAAGAATCACTCGATCTTGCCAACGAGGCAATTGCTTTATTTCAATTCGAATGCGCGATAAGGCCCAAAACATCTGATTATTTTTAAGATTTTCATATCCCCAATCTAACTTCGTGGCGTGAGCCCATGCAGCTTCCAACATAATAAAAATCAAAGCAGAAACCTTTGCTTCTCCATCTTGATTAGTTTGAAAGGAGTGAATTTGAACTTCTTCTATATGTTTTTCTATTATCATAAAAGTTGTGTTTTCTTATTTAATTCATTCTAAAAAGAGAATTAAAAAAATATAACCAACTAAATATTTAGTTGGTTATATTTTTCTGTGGAGATGCCGGGATTCGAACCCGGGTCCTAATAAGGAAGCAATATGCCTTCTACATGCTTAGTCTCGACTTATTTTTAGAGTAATAGCTGGATCAAGACCACCGACCACTACCTTAGCTCTTAAATTTTGTTGTGGTAGCAGAGCAATACCACAACTAGTTCGGATTTTTTGCACCGCAATTTCGAATAACCTCCAAACGATAGTTTCGAGCGATGTCTTGTCGTAGCACCTTGTGCCTCAATTAAGCGGATTAATCTACTAAACTTCGATTACGCAGCAAGAGCGTAGTTATTTTCGCCAATTAAAACGTTCGACAATTAAGATTAACGAGCCAACAATCAATGCTCGACATGCTTACATACCTCTTCTACCTACAGTCAAAACCAGTCACCCCCGTTAGAAGATACACAAAGGTAAATCTTTTTCTGCAATGCGCAAGAAATAAACCCGTTTTTTATAAATTCATTAACTATCTTAATTTATTATCAGAAATACCCAACTCTTAACTCATCTTTCACACTCTCAACTTCACTTTCCCAATAGGTGTTGAACATAGCTATTATTTTCGTGGCGGCTGTGGCCTACAGATTTTTATTTTCTAAAAACAGCCTTGGAAGAAATAAATCAGCGCATTTTTAATCCGATAACTTATCATTATGCTTATACCGAACAAAATTCATAGCTAAAAGACTTCTTATTACATTATAACTTGAAGCTTAACTTAGCTCATGGGGAAAAATGTAGCTAATTAAGTTTGCTTAAAGCACCATTTCAAAAAAAATATGGACTAATAAGTTTGCTTAAAACATCATTTCAAAATAAAAATGGACCAATAAGTTTGCTTTACGAACCTCATGAAAAAAAATATGAACTAATAAGCGTGCTTAACGAACCTCATGAAAAAAAATACGGACAAATAAGTTTGCTTAATTTTGCATTTCCAAAAAAAAATGGACCAATAAGTTTTTTTAAAACCGTAGTATTCTAAGCTATATAGTCATTAAGCG
>JBKEAC010000132.1:0-5094 GCA_047971925.1 Mangrovibacterium sp. | reverse complement strand
GACAAATAAAAACAAAGACTTCATCATTTTCACTCGACGCCACCGTTTTTGAACACCAAGGTAAAAACTACCTGATTTGGGCGCAGAATGTGCACAACTGGGCAAGTGGAACATCGCTAGTGATGGCGGAAATGAAAAGTCCGACTGAAATCACGGGAAAAGAAATTGTGATTACCGATCCAACATTCAATTGGGAACGCCAAAAATATAATGTAAATGAAGGTCCAGCTGTTATTAAAAATAACGGGAAAATCTTTGTTACCTATTCGGCTAGTGCAACGAATCACAATTACTGCATGGGCTTACTTTGGATTGACCAGAAAGCAGACATCATGGATATCAACAATTGGAATAAATCGCCCGGACCGGTTTTTTACACCAATGAAGAAGCAAAACGCTATGGACCTGGACATAATTCATTCACCACTTCTGAAGATGGAAGCAAAACTATCATGATATATCATGCAAGAGACTATAAAGAAATTAAAGGACACGAACTAAGCGACACCAATCGTGCAACACGAGCAAGAGAAGTGCTTTGGCTAGAAAATGGATTCCCTGATTTCATGCAACTCGTGGAAGATTAAAATGGGCATTTCAAAATTCTTAAAAGAAAGGCTGAGGATTCATTTTCTCAGCCTTTCTTTTTACAACAAATGAGCTTGAAAAATTGCATTCGAAAAATAAAATATAGACCTATCTTTATAAATAAATGATAGCTATAAAAAAGAAAAATAAATAAATATCTATGTTTGCCGAAATTTATAACACCCCAGCAATTGAAAAACATTATCTACCTCTTCTGTTTCTCAATCACCCTATTTTCAACATCTTGTAAGAAAGACAAAGATGATAACGATGATGAGCATCTTGTGAACCACTATTCTGATCAAACTGGTTTACAAACCGATTTATATCCGATAAATAACAATGGACTACTTTCCTATATTAATAGTAATGGAGATATCATTCTTGAAACCGAGCATTCTTATTTGAGTTCATCATATTTCTACAACGATCGCGCTCAAGTAAGCTCCTATGTCCAACTATATAGAATCCCAGTTGAACGCGAGGAGATTGTGGGCTATGCATCAATTGAAGGAATTTATAACGAAATCCCTTATTATGGAATATTTTACGACGATAACGAAGATATTCACCATTTATATTTCGATTCCGATTCAATTCCTCTCAAAGGCTATAAACATGGCGATGCCATTATTGAACCTTATTTAGATATTCAATCATGGTATGGCTACCGATATGGCGCCATCGATAAACAAGGGAAAATCATCATTAGCCCAACAAACTTAGCCATGGGGCGATATAGTAAAACTTTACTAACTTACACCGGAAATAACTACGGCGAATATTACTACCACGACATCGAGGGCAAGAAAATACGCATCAACAATAAGGAAATGGTGTACAAGTCGGCAACAAACTTCAAAAACCACCATGCTATTACGCAAAATTTTGAAGATAGTCTTTTCATTATTATCAATGAATTCTTTGAAACAACCGACACCATTGAGAACTATTACAACTCTCAAGCAAACGGCTCTAGTTGGTCCAATGTTTCGGAGTTTTGCGACTTAATGTGCCGAATTGAGCATTATTCATTCAGCTCCGAATTTGATTATCCTCAGGTGAAATATGGCTTTGCAAACACCTATGGGAAAATCATTATTCCCGTTACATACAACTATGCCATGGATTTCTATAATAATTGTTCGCTCTTTGAAAGCAACGGACTGTGGGGATACATGAGCAATGATGCCGAGATAATTATTGAACCTCAATATGCCGATGGGCTGCCTTTTGTTGAGAACATTTCTTCAGTAAAAGAACTTTCTGGCGAGTGGATTCTTATCAACAAAAAAAATCAGCTCATTTGCGAAACTCGATTCAAAGCAACAGGAATCACTTCGTCGTCTTTAATAGCTTTCATTCCTTGCGATTCGGAAGATAATTTATATGGATTCTTGAACACCTCGGGTGAAGTGGTCATTGAACCGCAGTTTTATTCCACAAGCTTTGCCGATGATGGAGTTATCGATGCCGCATTTTGGGGCGACTTAGCATTAGTTGAACTTGACCAAGAAAACTCAGCCTACATTAATAAAAACGGAGAAATTGTGTGGCAGGGAAAATCAACCAACAAAATCTCATTAATAAGCAAAACCACACCCAAAGGGGAATTTATAACTCCTCATCAATTTAAAGAGCGTTTAAATGCGCGTTTAAAAATGATGAAATAAATTTTTCCTTGAATAAACCCCATTATAAAAAAAAACGTGTGAAGCTATTTCACACGTTTTTTTTATAGGGAAACTCACATCTATTTCTGACGGAATTTCTGCCAATAGTTCTTATCGAAGCTAACATCCTCATAGTAATTCCGATTTTCAAACATTGGTATGCCCTCTTTCAAATTGAGCATCGATGCTTTCGCCGAATGGATAATCTTCTGCCCTGCAGCATCAACATACTGTTTGTCTTCCGAAACATAGCTCATTAAGAACTTAGCTCCAAATGGCTGATAAACACATGTCACTTGATACGTAACATTCGTTTGTGCTTTCCCATCGGTGAACAAACTCCTATCATTTGGATTATTTTTAGGAGCCTCAATTTTAAATTCATGGCGCACTAAAGCATAGCTACCTTTCAGTATATATAATTTCCCGGCAATGTGCGATGCGAAAAAATCGCCCGAGTGAGCAATCGTTGGTTTATTTTTCTGATAAGAAATAACCCAAACAGAATCGCCCTCATAGGTTGACATGCCATCGACCTGCAAATCGAAACTCGACACTAACCCACTGTTAAGAACCGAGCTACCCATGCGAACGATATCGAAACTCAACAAGGCATCAAAAGCTGGCAAAGCATCGGGGAAACTATAGGGCGTGAAATTTTTATTCACTTGCGCATACCTATATTTCCTATTCCGATAAGCATTTTCAACTTCCGGATCAGCATAGCCCGTTTTATCGGTCATTTCAACAACAGCCTCACGAATACGTGGCTCACTGGCACCCACTTGCGTTTTATCTAAATAATGAAAATCTAAACCAAAAGCCTTAGCATAATAATTCTGAGGTATCCTTTTAATCGCATCCGAAACAACTCGAAATGCCACAAGCGACTGCCCCGTTACATCGACAGCATCGAAGCTGTAAGTTTCTTTATTTAAAGTAATCCTCACAACATCCTTCCCCGCAAGCTCACTCACAACAAAAGTTTTGTTATGATAGCCAATGGCAGAAACAGCGAGAGTCTTTTGAAGATATTCATTGGGAACATCAATAGCAAAATAACCATTCTCATCGGTTGCCACACCAAAAAAAGTGCCTTGAACGCCGATATTTGTAAAAGGAATAGGCTCACCCGAATGCGTTTCAACAACACGCCCTTTCATAGGTGTTTTTTGAGCCTTCACGCCCAAAGAAATGATAATTAGAAAAATACCAATGCTTATTTTTAAAAGATGCCTCATGTGTTCTGTGTTTTTACAACCTTCTTTTTTAATATTTATACCTAAAAAGCAAAAACACACATAGTGCATATCGCTTTGTAAAGCCCAAAAATACCAAATCTTATCGATTTTATAGGTTCAAACAAAAAGAAATTTGTAATTTAGCCGGGAATCCAATTAAAAACAATGATTTTATGAAACTTTTATTAAGTAGTAATTCAAGTATTGCCGGTGAATCGTATCTTGGTTTCGCCGCTCCGCACATTAATGACTTTCTAGGAACTGAACCCATGAAAGTCATTTTCATTCCCTATGCTGCCGTAACATTCAGCTTCGACACCTATCTTGAAAAAGTAGCTAGCGCATTAGGAAAAACTCATCAGGTAATTGGAATCCATCAGTTTGATGACAAAATAAAAGCGATTGAAGAAGCCGATGCTATCATGGTTGGTGGTGGAAACACATGGCAACTGGTGCGATTTCTTCACGATTTAAATTTAATGCCATGCATTGCACAAAAAGTTCGAAAAGGCGCGCCATATGTGGGTTGGAGCGCCGGTTCAAATGTTGCCTGCCCCACCCTTCGAACCACCAACGACATGCCAATTATCGACCCTAAAGGCTTCGACACTCTAAATCTGGTGCCCTTCCAAATCAATCCGCACTACATGGATGCAAATCCCGATGGACATGCTGGTGAAACGCGTGAACAACGCATCAATGAATTCATTGAAATAAACCCATCAACCTATGTTGTTGGACTTCGTGAAGTTACCTTATTAAAATATGAAAATGAAACATTGAACCTTGTTGGTAATCGCACGGCTCGCATCTTTAAAAATGGAAACACCCCTATAGAACTGTCAAGCGGTGACGATTTCAATTTCTTAATGAAATAATCGGCGCTTAAACCCCCTTAAACAGCCTAACACCATAATAATACGCCAAGAGGATGACCAAACGGACATCCTCTTTAAATTTACACCCGTTAGTACCAAATTGCTCCTCTAAAATACACCCCTACGCAAAGTTTCACTAAGCCCCTCACCAACGTCTCATTCCTTTTTTGGGCGCACCGGCATTCCTCCACTCCGCATTCCCTAGCCCTGCCGTCGGGCTTTTCGCTCCAATCTTTTGCCTTCTTTGGTCGGCAAAAGGATTTCCGCTGCAATCCCTTGCGCACCTAACGGTAAGTATAAAGCAAAATGAACAAACAAATGTTCGATTAAATTTTCCGCATGGTCGCATAATCCCGAATGGCAACAACAACACGCCCAACAAAGGGCATTCCGTAGAGACGCATTGCATGCGTCTCACAACATCGCGGGGAACCGCAACCCATGAAACGTACCTATATATATAACCCGTTGGAGGAATTAAATCAGTGCATTTTTAATCCGATAACTTATGATTAGGCTTATACCAAACAAAAATCGTTGCTAAAACACTTCTTATTACACTATAAATTGACGCTTAACTTTCCTCATACGGAAAAATGTCGCTAATTAAGTTGGCTTAAAGCGCCATTTCAAAAAAAATGTGGACCAATAAGTTGGCTTAAAACACCATTTCAAAATAAAAATGGACCAATAAGTTTGCTTAAAACACCATTT
>JBKEAC010000131.1:0-16994 GCA_047971925.1 Mangrovibacterium sp. | reverse complement strand
CGACTAGCAAGCTATTTTCCACTTGAGACTTGGATACCAAAAGCTAAGAGCTTGCTTGCAGAGCATGGAAAGATTAGTTTTATTTACCCTAGCAAGGAAATTAAATTGCTTGAACAAGTTGCGCGTGAAAATCAGCTCTCTATGCATCGCATTTGTCATGTCAAGCCCTCACCTAGCAAACCATCGCATCGCCTTCTTGTGGAGCTACGAGCCGAGAAGCCTAGTGAAATCCAACGTAGTGAAATTTGCCTCCGCCCAAATGGAAGCAATGATTATCACGAAGATTACATTTCCCTCTGTAAAGATTTTTATTTGAAGATGTGAGTGATTTTAAAACTGTCAACGCAATTTCAAAAACTTCCTAAGAACTACCGCATACATTTTTTTGATTTTCACATCTGTGCACTACGGATTTCTTCTTGGTGAAAGGGGCTTGCTTGTAGCCTAAAGCATCATGGATGCGCTTCACATCAGCTGTTGGTATCGAGTATTTGCGGATGTTGATGATTTCTCCTTTATCGTTCTTCATCGAAGTGTTTACACGCTAATAACTTTAATATTGGACGTGATGCTATGGTTTGGGGCTTCAACACGGCGCACGAGCAACAACATCGTTATATATTACATGGATAGTAGAATAACAATGGGATATTGGAAGTTATAAATTCCAAAATACAACTAACAAAGAAAAGAGCAAGAGGATAACGAAAAATTGATAATGTTATTAACATGATATTCTTTCTTGTCAAGAAACTCAAATTTGATTACCCACTATTTTCGATATAGAGTTTTATTATTGCATACGGTCGAGCACTTGTTGGGCAATGCTTTTCATGCCCGAAACAGAGGGGTGTCCCGCTTGTTTGTCGATATCTTCAAGCAGAATGTTGCTAATTTCGTAGTAGTTACAAATTTCGTTCATTGATTCGCTTACCTCATTACTAAGCTCACTATTGGTGATGTTGTAGATTTTAGCTTTGGGATATTTGTTCTTTAAGGCAAACAACATGAACGCAAATGCAGGTCGGAAAGTATAAAGTTCCTCAATAGTCCAATTGTTGTATTTAAATTCGCCAATCGGAGCCTTTGCCCAACTGTCGTTCGTTCCTCCAAAAACAAGAATAATATCGGGGTTTCCAAGCTTTGTTAGTCGGGTGATAAATGAACGATTGCTGTAATCCTCGCCTCGATATCCGGTGTTGCAAATGGTTGAGCCCGAAAATGAATTATTTTGTTCTAGGCGATATCCTTCTCGGTTAACAATGGGGTGCCACCACATTTCTTCCACTTTTGTTACATCGTTTTGAGCTTTCTTGTCGGGAATGCCATACCACACATAGTTGGTGTCGGGCAACACGTGTCCGCCGAATGTTGAATAGGAGTCGCCTAAAATTGAAATTTGGGTTTGGCAAGCTGAAAGTCCGATTAAAGCAAGCAGGATAGTCCAGATAAATCGATTCATGATTTCGAGATTTTTTTTTATTGCCCAAATATAGTTATTTTTAGTGTATCGAACTATTTGATCGTTGATCTTTTGTTTTTATGTTTTGAATAATGAGCGATTTTCATGCTTCGTTTTTTATTTGTGCATTTGAATGATAAATTTTCTGTGATATTACCTTTTCTTTATTTGTTTGTTCATGTCGAAAAAAATCAATATTGAAACGAGTCATTGATTAACGTTTGACAAATTCGAACGTTCAGGAATTGTGTTGTAGAACTGAAAGAAGATGGAGTTTAAAACATCTTGTTTCTTCCAATTAAGAAAATGATTTTGTAATATTGGCGGAAATTTGGTTAAGAAATGATTTATTTATGAAGCAGTATTCAAACATGAAGCCCGAACAATGGGCTGAGATATTAAAACGCCCAGAGCTAAAATCCGCGGCATTGCACGATAAAGTGATGGAAATATTATCAGATGTGAAGAAGGGTGGCGATGCGATGCTTAAAAAATATACAGAGAAGTTTGATGGTGTGGTATTGAGCGATTTGATGGTGAGCGAGGCGGAGTTGGAGGAATCGGGGAGTTTATTGGAATTAAATTTAAAGCAAGCCATTGAGAAGGCAGCAGGAAATATTTTGAAATTTCACTCCATGCAGATGAGCGATGTGCACAAGGTGGAAACTATGCATGGTGTGCGCTGTTGGCAGAAGTCGCTACCAATTGAGAAAATAGGCTTGTATGTTCCAGGTGGTTCGGCACCTTTGTTTTCAACTGTTTTAATGTTGGCGTTGCCCGCCAAAATTGCAGGTTGTAGCGAAATTGTATTGTGCACCCCACCGAATGAGAAAGGTGGAGTTCATCCGGCGATTCTGTTTGCTGCAAAGCTGTGTGGTGTGACAAAGGTTTTTAAAGTTGGTGGAGCGCACGCCATTGCCGCTATGGCTTATGGCACGGAATCAATTCCGAAAGTTTATAAGATTTTTGGACCAGGGAATCAATATGTGATGACAGCAAAGCAGCTTTTGAGTGCTTGCGAGGTGGCAATCGACATGCCCGCTGGTGCATCGGAGGTGGCGGTGATGGTCGATGAAACAGCAATTCCCGCTTTCGTGGCATCTGATTTATTGTCGCAAGCAGAGCATGGAATTGATTCGCAGGTGGTGTTGGTAGCAAGTTCCGAGGAAGTAGTGAAGGCGGTGTGGGCAGAAGTGTTGGACCAAATAAAGGTGTTGCCAAGAAAAGAAATAGCTTTGCAATCGCTAGCCAATGGCGTTGCAATGGTGATGCAGTCGGAGCAAGAAATGATTGATGTTGTTAATGAGTATGCTCCTGAACATTTAATCATTTCCATGAAAAACTACATGCAGGTGGCCGAGCGAATCGTGAATGCGGGTTCGGTGTTCTTGGGGAATTACACTCCGGAGAGTGCCGGCGATTATGCTTCGGGAACTAATCACACTTTGCCCACAAACGGTTGGGCAAGAGCATACAGTGGTGTGGGATTGGATAGTTTTTGCAAGAAAATAAGTTTTCAAGAAATTACCAAAGAGGGTATTTCTAATTTGGGTGAAACAATCGAGTTGATGGCGGAAGCTGAAGGGCTTTGGGGGCATAAATATGCCGTTGAGTTGCGATTGAAATCGTTGGAGTAAATGATAACGAAATAGGTTGAATTGCGGCTATTGACCAGTTCTTTGATGACAATCTCATTCGCATCAATTTTGAGGGAATAAAGCAAGTGGGCGATCCTGCGGAATTGGCAATTAAATATCCACATGAAGAAGCCGATGAATGCGTATTTCTCAACATCACAACAACGCATGAGAACAGAAAGGAATTCGTTGTGTTGCTGAAGCGGAATGCACGAAAAACTAATATTTCTTTCGCCGTTGAGGGAGGGGTTTTGGGCTTCATGATGGTGCTTTGTTAAATGCTGGTGCCGATTAAGTAAGTATTGACCCTTCAGCGGTGAGAAATTCACAAATAATAGATAATTTTGCTAATGATGAACTTGCTCAATTGGCGGGAAGTATAAAAATTCCAATTAGAGCAACAGGAGGAGTGGGAAGCATGTTGCATTTTGTCGATGTCTTCACAAAAGGGAAAGCCGATGCTGCACGGGTGGTAAGTGAGTTTCACTATCAAGAGATAGCGATTTTAAAGTTAAAACATTATCAGAGTAGGCAAGGGATTGCATTACGTTAAAATAAATTAGAAATGATTTCAAAAAGAGGCTTTGCATTTAAAGTTATTTTTCGTTGGTCATACCACATTTTGATAGGAATATTAGGATATAATATAATAATAGCCCTATTGTATCATTATGAAATAATGAATAGTTCAATGCCATGGATGCCCGTTTCAATTTTAGGAACAGCAGTGGCCTTTTATGTAGGTTTTAAAAACAACCAATCCTATGACCGCATGTGGGAAGCACGCAAAATTTGGGGTGCTATTACCAATGATAGTCGTTCGTGGGCGGCGGCAGTGATGAGTTTGGTGAGCAATTCTGCATCGACCAATTATTCTGAAGAAGAACTGCATGAAATTAAAAAGGGCTTAATCTATCGTCACATTGCGTGGCTTTATCGTTTGAGAAAAAAACTATTGATTCCAACAGAATGGGAACATGTGTCGCAAAAAAGCTTCGTGGGCTGGCGTTCGCGAAAGGGGCGATTGAAATATGGCGTGGGGCGAGTGCAAGAGGAAGAGATGAGGGTGAACATGCGTGAATATCTTTCAGAAGAAGAATTGCAATTGCTGGAGAGAAGGAACAACAAAGCAGCTCAAATTATAGCAATGCAATCGGCAGATTTGGCAAAAGTTAGAGAGTTGAGGCTGATAAATGATTTTCAACACATGCACATGCAGAAATTGATTAACTCATTCTATGATCATCAAGGGCAATGCGAGCGAATTAAGAAATTCCCTTTACCACGACAATATGCAAATATTAGCTCGCTGTGGGTGGCGGTGTTCATCGTACTGATTCCATTCACAGTGATTCCGGAAATGCTACACAAGTCAATGGGAAACACCATTGTGGCGGTAGCAATAAGCATGCTGATTTCGGCGGTCTATGTCATGATGGAAAATGTGGGCGATTATTCAGAAAATCCATTTGAAGGAATGCCTAATGATATTCCAATGTTCTCTATTTGTAGAGGAATAGAAATCGATATGAGGCAAATGCTTGGCGAAGAAACCGACCTTCAACTGATAAAAGCAAAAGATGGAATCTTAATGTAGAACCCCCAAAAACAACTCAGATGAAAGTATCACGAAGAAATATCGGGATATTGCCAGTTGAGAAGGGGAATTGTGCGATATTATCAAATGAAGGTTTCGTTTGGGCGTTGAAATTGATAGGCTTATTCTTAATAATTAAACTGCCTAGTCGGATGATTCTTGAAATACTTGCAAAACGTAACGATATTTCATATATTTAGATGTATCTTCGCCGCCGTAATTTAGTAGTATGAAGAAATTTCTTATCGTTACAGTCATCATCATTGTTCTTCAAGCCTCTTTTAATTCAGTTGAAGCCCAATCAATAACCGGATCGAACGTTGTGGCAACAGCAGTTCCATTTCTATTAATAGCACCCGATTCTCGTGGAGCTGCATTGGGTGAAACGGGTGTAGCTACAAGTCCCGATATAAACTCACAGTTTTGGAATCAAGCGAAATATCCGTTTGTTAATCAAAAAATGGGTGCAAGTCTCACCTATACCCCTTGGATGAGAAGTGTGGTTAGTGATATGAACTTTTCTACCTTATCGGGTTTTCTTCGGATTAGTAATTATGGTTCTTTAAGTTCTTCCATGCGATACCTTTCTTATGGATCGCTACCCGACTATAACACGCAAGGAATACTCCAGTCATATCAACGCCCTAAAGAATTTGCATTCGATGTGGGCTATTCCACAAAATTCTCACGCTTTTGTTCGGGAGGTGTGGCATTGCGTTATATTCTTTCGGACATGGCTAGAGGGGAAGTTGATGGCATAATTTTGAACCCAGCAAAATCTTTTGCCGCCGATGTTTCTTTCTATTATAGTAAAACAATTAAAAATGGTTTTCATCATAAAACATGGTCGTTAGGAGCTGTTTTATCGAATATTGGCTCGCCGATTTCATACAACGATGGTTTAACAAAGAATTACTTGCCAGCTAATTTGCGTATTGGAGGAGGATTCTCCTTTTCATTAGATAGATTCAATGAGATTAATTTAAGTGTTGATTTGTGCAAGCTCATGGTTCCATCGACCACCTACACTAGTCAAACAAACAGCGATGGAGAACTTGTCGTAACTCTCGACGATGATGCTCAGCGAGGTGTATTTGGAAGTATGATTCAATCTTTTTCCGATGCACCCGGAGGGTTTGCAGAAGAATTACAAGAAATTAATGCAGGGATAGGAGCGGAGTATGTATATAATAAAGTATTTGCCATTCGAACGGGTTTCTTTAATGAAAATGAAAATAAAGGAGCAAGAAAATATGCCTCTGCCGGAGTAGGAATTGTGCTTTATTCTTTCTCATTTGATTTAAGTTACTTATATTCGCTCAAAGTAAGTCCACTAGAAAATACCATGAGATTTACTGTGTCTTTTGATTTTTCAGAATGGTTTAAAAACAGCAATATAAAGCGCTAAAAATCATATCTTCACAGGGAAGATATCAACATACAAAGGTAGTTATTGGAGAATAAACAAATTATAAGCAGATGAAACGAGCCATTAGCGTTGTAATACACTGGCGAGATACATCTGGCAATTAAAAAATAAATTACGAACAGATGAAACGAGCCATTAGCGTTGTAATACACAGGCGAGATACATCTGGCAATTAAAAAAACAAATTACGAACAGATGAAATATAGAGTAGGATTTGGTTTCGATGTGCATCGACTAGCAGAAGGCGAAACGCTCTGGTTGGGAGGAATTCAAATAGACCATTATAAAGGAACGGTGGCACATTCCGATGGCGATGTGGTGCTACATGCAATTAGCGATGCAATTCTTGGAGCAGCAAAGCTTCGAGATATTGGCTATCATTTCCCCGATACCGACCCAAACTATAAGAATGCCGATAGTAAATTATTACTCTCAGAGTGCATGAAACTCGTGCGAGAGAAAGGCTATGAGCTTGAAAACATCGATGTAACTATTGCTGCCGAACAACCAAAGTTAAAAGCAATCATTCCTAACATGGAAGCATGCATAGCTCAAATTCTTCATGTTGATGTCGATCAGATTTCAATTAAAGCAACAACAACCGAACGAATGGGCTTCGAGGGGCGTGAAGATGGAATTTCTACCTATGCGGTTGCAATGATTACTAAGCAATAGACCTTCCTACCTTCAATAAAAACAACACGAGCTAAGTTCTACAACTATAGCTCGTGTTGATTGGTTATTCATAAAAAAGAAAACTCACGACTGTATCGCAACATTTGATCGCTGTAGCTATCCACTGGTTTCACAAGGACATCAATAGCTTCGCCTTTTTCATCGAGCTGGAGTTCTAAATGATTATTAACAAAACCAGCATAAGGAGCAAGATTTAAAGCTTTAAAGCGATTTAGTATTTCGGCATGAAGATCTTGATCGATTTGCACGCCATAGTTCTCAACCAGATTCCGAGCAGCTTCATAATCGCCTTCCGATTTAATGCGTTGCACCTCTTGAAGCAATTTGCCGAATAAATCACGCAGGCTAGTATAATCATTAATTTGCACATAGGTTTTATCCTCCAACTTCACCAACTCCACAATTGCCTCCTCCTTGCCATGTTCGTAGGCCCATCGAGCAATGAGCTGACGATTGCGCATGTGCGATTCTTCCAGATTTTTCCCTAATTCAATCCGAGTTAATTGGGTGAGCAGTCCATTTCGCATGTAAGAATCATACTCAGCCTTACCTGTTTCCTCCGATGGCACCAATCCGAGTTCTATTAATTTTGCATCGGCAATATAATAAAGAGCAAACAAGTCGGCGCGTGTTTCTTCAATGGTTGAGTAATAATTTTTCAAATCCTCAGGTTTCACACCAGGCATCATTTTTCCCGAACCATGCCCCAAGCATTCATGCAAATCGGTGTGCAGATTGCTAGCTAATTGTCCGAAGTTCTTAGCACGCTCAATTTCTCCCTCATTGCAAGAAAACTCTTCGGTCATGCCATTACCAAGCGAATCATCGAAATAAGCCTGAGTGATATTCTCAATTGTTACCGATTTTGAGCCATATTGCTCTCTAATCCATTCCGAATTTGGAAGATTTATACCGATAGGAGTTGCAGGATAACAATCGCCGCCAAGCATTGCCACATAAATCACCTTAGCAGTTACTCCTTTTACTTCCGTTTTCTTAAAGGCATCGGCTGTTGGTGAGTTTTGTTCAAACCAAGTAGCATTTTTCGATAAGATATCAGCTCTTTCCGATCCCTTTAAATCTTTGTAATTCACAATTGATTCCCAACTACCTTTAATTCCTAGCGGATCGCCATAAACTTCAATAAATCCATTCACGAAATCAACTAAACCTTCATTCTCATTACACCAAGCAATGCTATATTGATCAAAAACAGTTAAATCGCCCGTTTCATAAAATTCAATCAGAAGTTGAATCACTTTTTCTTGCTGATTATTTTCAACAAATTTTTTAGCCTCAGTTAAATGACCAACAATTGCTTTAAGCGCAGGAGCATATTTCCCTTTAGTGCTCCACACCACCTCATGAAGCTTTTTGTCGATATTGCACAAGGTAGAATTTAATCCAAATGAAGGTGCATTTTTACCATGAGAATCGCGAAGATTTCGATAAAAATCCTCGGCTTCTTTCTGATTAACTCCTTGATAGTAGTTCATTGCAGAACCATGCAATAGGTCGGCAGTGCTATCGAGGCTCACACGTTTGCTTTGAATGTTCCGATTGAAAATAACATCACTTAGCAAATCAACATCAGTGCTGTCATATTCCGATTCGCACAAGAACTGCTCCCAATCGGCTTTTGAAAACTGAGGAATAAACTTCTCGCAAGAATAATGATGATGAATGCCATTGGCAAACCACACTTGTTTCAAATAGGTTTCAAAAGCCTTAAACGCTGAAGTGTCACGATTACCCTTAAAGCTTAGAAAAATACTTTCAAGCAAGCGACGAATCCTCAGATTGTAGCGATTGTTTTGGTCGAAGAGAATATCTCTACCACACAAAGCAGCTTGACTCAAATGATAAATATATAGTTTTTGCTTTAAACTCAACTGTTCGAATTGAGGCAATTGATATCGTAGGATTTTAATATCAGCAAAACGTTCTAAAAAAACACGCATAACGATTACTTTTTGGTATTTAAATTTTCAAAATATTTTTGTTCGATTAAAGGAGCCGATTTTAAGCAACGGCGAACCCATTCTAATTTCGTTTCAACCAATTCCTCCTCACTCAAGCGCCAATTAATGCTGGAATTACGAAGTTTTAAAGAAAGATGGTGCAAAATAATGGAAGCCGAAACAGAAATATTAAAACTTTCGGTGAAACCATACATCGGAATTTTAAGAAATTCATCAGCCTCATTTTTAATAGTGTCGCTTATTCCAGTGAGCTCTGTACCAAAAAACAAAGCAACTTTCCCTTTGTTTAAATCAAAATCCTCTAAATTAGTATCACCCTCATGCGGCGAGGTTGCAACAATGCGATACCCCTGTTCGCGAATGGTCGAAATAGCTGCCATCGTGTTGTTATTTCCCTCGTTATACCGATGAACATTTAACCATTTAGTCGAGCCCATAGCTACTTCGCGATCCACCTCGAACGTGTTGCCATTCTCAATAATATGCACATCTTGCACTCCAAAACAATCAACCGAGCGCATAGCAGCATTGGCATTTTGTGGCTGAAATATATTTTCTAGCGCCACCGTTATATACCGAGTTCGTTCGTGCAGAACTTTATCAAACAGAGCATTTCTTTTGTCATTGAGAAATGAACACAAATATGCAAGTAATTCTTTATCCATGTCGCAAAATTAATAATTACAAACGAAATGTCATGACTAGCACGCCTTTTTATACGGTGCTTTTTTCCGTATCCAAACAGCTGTTCTAAAAATAACGCATTCAACAAGCCTCAATGCTAGCCCTCTTTCTTGGGGGTGCCGGCATTTACTCAGCCACATTCCCACGCCATGCCGTCGCGCTTTCCGCTTCAATCTTTTCCCTCCTTTGGTCGGTAAAAGGATTTTCGCTACAATCGCTCACCCAGCTGCGCCATTTTCTTCACACACTCAACTAAACAACACTTTTCATCGATGATCGCAATAAAATAACTATCAATAATCGTCCGACAAAACATTATTTCTAATAAAATCGACAAAACTAAGAATAAATCAGATAAAGAATACAGTTTGAAAATGCATTGATATTCAGTACATTCAATCAATTGATTTTATTGAGATTTATTTTCATCAAAAAAAAATGAATTATTTTTTGATTTTTCTTGCAGAAATATTTGCAGGTATAAAAAAAACATCTACATTTGCACTCGTAATCAACAAACATGTTGATGGAGAGATGGCAGAGTGGTCGAATGCGGCGGTCTTGAAAACCGTTGTACTGTGAGGTACCGGGGGTTCGAATCCCTCTCTCTCCGCAATGAACATTGAAAATCAATGTTTTACAAGAGTTACACCCAATTTCACACCCAAAAATGTGAGATTGGGTGTTTTTTAATATTGGGGTAATGTTGGAGGGGTCAGTTCATAATTTAGGTGGATTTACTTTTGCCTAAGCGTAATTTTAGCTACTTTGAAAGGAAGAAGATATCAATTACACTTCTTAAAGTAGCTCTAGCCTTAACCCAACTTTCCTCGTAAAAATATTTCCAACAAAGAATCGGCTATTTTTCGATGCTAACTCAACAAGAACCCACTGAAAATAAGCGGTGCTATTGGGAGAATGTTCTGCCGAATCAAATTGCAGGACACTTTTGTTGATTTTCGTATTGTATTTTTGTGGCATGCACGTGAACGGTCGAGGCTATGTGCAGTAAGGGATTGCGGGATACTTTCCTGCCCACCGACACGAAATTTTATGCGGGGCAGAATGCTTGAATTACCGCTAAAACCCTTATTGCATATAGCCTTTGTAGCGGTTCGGCTTTTTTCAGTCACCCAATGTAAATTCAGGTTCCAATATTCCTTTGTCGCCATATATTTTATTTATGTCAATTTCAATAGGATTGTCCATTGTCGCTTTGTAATTTGTTGTTGAGTTGCGAAAACCTAATATTTTTACTGAAACGATTTTTTTAAATCTCATCACCACCCTAACTTTTGTCTCTGGACAATAAATACCTGGTCTAAGTTCATCTCTTATTCCGTATTTCAAAACAAATTCTTTGAGTTCTTCTGAGGCGATAGTTGTTTCAAATATATGTTCTGGTGTGATGGCAAAAGATATTTTATATTCTTTCTTGTCATTGTCAAAGTAATACCAACAATTAAATTCGTTAGTATGTGGCTTTCTGACAAATGAAAAAAGTCCGATTGCAGCAATTCCAACTATTAACAAAGTTGGAAGTTTATAGTTACTAGGTTTTTCTTTAATATCTTGCCGTGCTTTGTAGGAAAGCAATAAAATAATCGCTGATAAAAATATTGGAATTGCCACTATAATCCATCTGCCAATATTTTGAATGTCGTAAAGTGTCAAAAATGCTGCATGTTCAAAATATCTTATCAACCAACCAATGGAGACTATTAGGGTTATAGTCAAGCCGACTTTTCTGTTTGTCAATAATGCTAAAAATCCTATTAAAGTTGAGATTGTCAAAGTGAGCGTTATTGTTCCAATTCCCCAATAAAGCATTGAACTAAAGAAAATCAATAGTCCATAAAGGAATAAAACAAATGTCAATATTGGAATTAAGTACTTTGTCACTCTATGTGTTATTTTTTTAAGCTGACCGCTAACGGTTGGCGGTATGAAAAGTTGCCGATTGCGGGCGATTTCCTATCAAGTTACACAAAAGTTGAAGCGGGCTACAACCCTTGAATAACCTACTATCCCGGCAATTTTTTATACCGCGTGTTAGCAGTAGAGCATTCATTCGTCGCCTTTTTTTGTTGTCGTCACAAAGTTATATTTCCCGAATTTTAAAACTGCCATAATTAATAAATTCATCAAGTTAATGTGATACTCATAAAAAGTCATGAGTGAATGAGCCACACGATGCCTTAAATTATAACCTGCTTTTTCAACTAGCAAAAATTTAAAAAAGAGCAGGTCGTCTTTGTCAATGAGTTCTGCAAGTTTCGGTTCGTATAACAACTTATGAATGTCTTTTTCTTGTGAAATTGTTCGTCCTTTTTTGTCTGGTTTTAATTCAAATGTTGTAATACCTTTAAATTCGCAAATATCTCTTAGCATTCCCTCAATTTTTAGAGATAAGCTGTCAATGCACAGTATGAAATTTGGGTAATTCGTTTGATTTCTAAAATAGAATTCAAGGTTTATAAAATATTCGTTTAATGCAGGTGCTATTAAAGCTAACCAACAATATGGATTAGGTTTTCCTCCATTTGATGACATTTCAAGTTCTTTTCCGAGCCAAGAGTATTGTTGTAAAAATGATAGAAATGTGTTGGCGTTTAGTTTACCTTTTTTTATTCCTGCAAAGATAATTTCACGAATTAGATTGCTTTTAGTTAGCTCCAATGAAAAGTGATAACTTTGTAAAATCTCATAATATTCATATTCTTCTTTGTCGTTTAAATATTGTGCAGTGTTACCGTTTCTGTCTAAGATGGACGTGTTTGCAAGATGTGAAAGAAAGCTGTGTTTTCCTGTTTCTTTTGCTTGTTTCTCCACTTCGTTAAGAGTTGGCAGCAAACTTTTGTCAGTCATTAGACTATTTATAATAACAAAAGGATCATTGTCAGTTAGCTTGTCTGCATACTTCCTGAAATCTTCCATTATATCTGTCAAATCTATTTCCTGTCCAAATGAAGATAGTTTGATGTTTTTTCTTAACTCATTAAACCTTTTTTCAAGTTCTTTTACTTTGGCAGTTTCTTTTAGTTTCTTGTAAATTTTCAAAGCATTTTTGCAGAAGTCTGATGACACTAGGTTCGTTTCATCTTCTCTGTCATAGCTTAATTCTTCCCATATTTCCGCAATTCGCCTTTCATATTTTGCGGTTTCATTCTTTAATTTCTTTTCAATTTTGATAATTAAATTTAAAATATCTATTACAGAATGTTTATTTGCTGGATATGATTTTGAAATCATTTGCTCACAAACTTTCACGATGCCATTAAAATCCGTTTCTTTAAAAACTGATTTTTGTTCAAGCATAAGTCTTATAAGCTGCATTTTTAATGCGTAAGCAGAACTACTTTTTTCAGAATACTCTTTAACAAGTCTTATTACTTCCTTTTTGGTAGTTTCAATTTCGTATTTTACTGACAAAGAGAGCAAAAATGCATTCTTTATATTTTCTAAAACCTTTAATCCAAAATGTTCATTAGGAAATTCAATATCTTGTTTTTCTCTAATCTTGATTAGCTTAAGATAGTTATCAATTGCAGCTTGTGCATATTCGATTTTCTTTTTTGGCGAAAGCCATAAAATGTGAGAATATCTTGCTTTTAAATTTTCAGCTTTTGCATTTATTTGTCTGTCAATTAAATAATTAAATGTGTCGTCGGTAAATAGTTTTATGGAAGGATATTCGAACGGTTCTCCTTTATCATTAGTTCCCGAATAAAGAAATGATAATTTGTTTTCATTTATGTTGAAGTTCAAAAAGTCAATTTCATATTGAGCCTTTGTTGCCTCCTCTGTTTCTCCATTTTTAATTAATGCGTCTCTTGCATTTTGGAAAATAGCAGAAAGGTTATGAGTGTATTTTTCTTGAATACTTTTTGTTTCTAAATCAAAATATGCTTGTTCTCTTATTGTCATTCTGAAAATCTGTTTGGTTAGAGTCGCTCTGCATTACTGCTAACGGTTTGAATATGGGGCGTTTGGCATTTCAATGCTACAGATTTCCAAGTTACTACTATGCTTATTTATTGTTACCATCTTCATTTTTAGCACTATCTGCCAAATGCACTATATTTTTTGTTGGCGGTTCGTTATTTTTTAAAAATCAACATCTTCTTCATTTAGAACCATATTTTCAAGATAATCTAAAAGCTTCTTATGATTTTCGATTCCTGTTTGAATGACATTGTCAAGGGTTCGTTCGGGCATAAAAAATTCTCTTCCAATCATTTCATCAAATTCATCTTTTCTTTCCTTGAAAAATGGAACTTGTTGGTATAGTTGAGGGTGTAATTCAAGGTCAGCAATTTCCATTTTGTAAATTGAATCTCTTGCTTCCAAGTCGGACATTCCCATAGAAAATGACATAAAACCACCTGCATTAAGGTTTAGAGCTGACATTACAGTATACTTGAAAGGGTCGTGTCCAATTCTCAACATCAATAATCTGTCCTTATACAAATTGAGATTGGAATTATCTTGTTCAATAGCCTTACTAATGCATAAATAACTCACACTTGCCATCATTTGTAGAGTATCTATGTCGTCCGAAAGATTTTGGTCAAGCATCATTAAAAAAGCTGTACCCAGAGCAGAATAGTCGTTTACTTCTTTTAATTGGCCTGGATTTGATTTTACAGAGCGATAAATTTGCACAAGCAATTGACGAGCATCTGTTACACTCTCTTGCTGATATTGTGCATTTGCTCTTTTGGCTAATGATACTATTTCTGGTTCATTTGAAGTTTCTTGATTATCAGCCTTCAGATACTCAATATCTACGTTTCTGTCGTGCATATGTAAAATGCAATTTTCCACTTTACCATTTTTCAACTTAATGGTCAATCCATAATCTTCACCATTGAAGTCCACCCAACCAAATGGCGATTGAGCCTGAACAGGAAATCCTCTCAAAACTATTTTATCAGTAGTTTGACTAACAATTCGCATTGGTTTTGGTGTCATTTGAACGTTGTTTTGCCAAACTGGGTGGTTTCCGTCCAAATTAAATACCGTTACAATATAACCGTCACCGCTACTAACGTTGTAGCCTTCACAGCCATTAATGTTTGGCTCTACTTTTACTGCTCGACCTGCTCCACCGTGAGGTCCTGAAACGTGTCTGCCGTTTTCATAACGTAAATGGTCGGAAGAATGAAATACAAAATCAAGTTCTAACTCTTCGCTTTCAGAATTGTCATTTTCCTGTGCAAGTTGTTCAAGCATTTTTAGAGCCATACCTGCTTGTGGGTTTCCAAGTTGCATTGCTTTCTTTAAATACGGTATTCCGTCTTTCGGTTTCCCCATTTGAGCATACGCCATTCCCTTTGCCATATATGGATTAGCATATTGAGGGTCAATACGAATAGCTTCATCCAAGTATTTAAACCCTTCTTCAAATCGATTCAGTTGTGTTAGGAAGTTTCCTAAATTCCCTGATATAATTTTCTTGTGAATGAACAATATATTGTTGTTCCCTATTCCAATATGTGAAAGGTCTGCATCAGGCGAGTTGTCAAAAGCGACTTTCAACCATTTTACAGCATTCTCAAAGTCCTTTTTCCGAAAGTAGACCATACCTAAACGGTAAGCTGCAACAAAGTCTCCTGGATGCAGTTCTAATGTTTTAGAAAAGTCTTTTGCTGCTTCGGTGTCGTTACCCATATCTTCATACGCAGTTCCTCGCATAGTGTAGAAGTTCTGGTTAGATGGTTGGGCATTAATGGCTTTTGTGAAGTCTGTTACTGCACCTGAATAGTTTTGTTGCTGATAATTGTCAAGCCCTCGTTGAGAAAATACCATTGCATCAGCATTGATTTCAACTTCCTTTCCCAAAATGTTCATTTTTTCGGGGATGCCTTTCTTTTTAAATAGGTCGTCAAACAATCCCATATTATTATTTTGATTTTTTGTCCTGCTTACTCTATTCGGTTTTCAGCGTCCCCGTTCGCACGGTCGTCCCGTAGAATGATCGCTAACGGTTTGCAGCTTGGCGAAGTGGCGGAAATCGAAGAACAAATGTTCAGTTTTGTACAAAAGTTTAATCGAAGAACTACTTTTGAATTTAGCACTGAACCCGCCATTTTGCCAAACTGCTGTTATGGGCTGCCTTTCTTGTTATTCGTCTGTTTTTGTCAGGGCTTCAGTGTTAAAGTTTTTACCTTTACTAAGTTCAATTAAATAATAACCAAGTCCGATAAAACCAATTGTCATAAATAAAGCATTCAAAGCACTTGCATCTCCGTGACCACTACCTAAACGCATAATTTGCCCAAGAACACTAAGTGAAAAAAGCACAATTAAAACCCAACCCCATACTTTTTTAGAATTTGAAGGCTCTGGGTTTGGGTCATAATACTTTCTGCTTAACATAGTAGTTATAAAACCTCCAATTGGACTTAAAAAGAGGCAAAAGAAAAAAGACCAACCAAAGCCGATTTGTCTTTTTCTGCCTAAGAAGTGAGCAATTGCGAATGCGATTCCACCAAAAATTACGAGTAATACTAATCCTTCCATATTATTTATTATTTAAATTTTTACGTTTTCTTTCTTCTATATAGTCAGCCTGTGCTACAAGAAATAGTCTGTATGCAAGATACCCTAAACCCACAACCATAAGTAATAGGAATAAACCTCCGCCACCGTCTTCAAATGCTTTTGGTAAAATTGTCAACATACCAAGTGCTCCACCGCCTACAAACAATATTGCAATGGCATTAGGAATATAACTTGCCCCAACACTTATTTCTTTAAGCAGTCGTTTTGCAAATTCTTCAAATGGTATTGATGAATATTCTTTTGCTTTTTCTCTTCCGTATTCAGCCCATTCTTGTTGTTTACTTTGATATGTCTGCTTATATTTTTGTTCAGAATACTGTTCCTGAGATTTTGTCCTAAAATATGATTGGTAAAGGTTGTCATATTCACTTTTTTTCAACGGGTCTCGCAAAGCTTCATATGCTTCAGTTATCTCAATGAATTTTTGAGAAGCATTTGGTTCACTATTCTTGTCTGGGTGATACTTTAGAGCAAGTCGTCTATATGCTTTTTTTACCGCTAAAATGTCGGCTCCGAATTCTAATTCAAGTATTTTATAGTAATCTTTCACTTGTTCGTTGTCTTTTTAAGGTTGCCCATAACGTTTTATTTCCGCCACAAATATACAACTTTCGTAAATATGAAATTTAAAACATGCGTAAACCAATTTTGGACAATTGCGTTACTCTCTGAAATACATGGTTTTTTTAAATAGAAAATATTGTTTTCTTTTTTGTATATACGAATGTTTTTTATCTTTACATTATAAATCACAGATATGGATATTGAGAATTTAATTGCAGATTTAGAGCGATAACTATAGCTACAGATGTATAGTGTCAACTCTATCAAGTACTTTTGTAGTGCTGTAAGACCTTTTCTGCAAATTGCATCAAGAAAATTTGATAGCCACAACAAATTAGGTGAAGACGAAATCGATAAATATGTATTTTGGAGAATG
>JBKEAC010000130.1:0-12481 GCA_047971925.1 Mangrovibacterium sp. | reverse complement strand
TCTCATTGGTAGTCACGCCTTGTGGTTGAGCTTAGTTTTGTTCTTGCTTGGACGAACACTATTTCAAACGTTCTTATTTCCACGAGTGTTGAGGGAAGCTTTCGGAAGTGTTCAAACTCGTTGGTGGAAATAAATTATGATATGGTCTGCAAAGTTGCGAATAAATGCAATTGCTTGTCATGGCGAGGAACAATAAATGGCTTCAATAAATCAAATCATCGGTTCACAGTATAATTTTGTCGAGTTATCAGTCTAACCTAGCAAAAAAAAAGACTCTATATTGAATATAGAATTGACTCTTTTGTTATTCCTAACTTAGCGGAGGATGTGATTGCAACACGATTGCAACACGATTGCAATCTACTTTCAACGCACTTCCAACAGTCTTTAATTATTTAATCGAAGCTTGCATACGGATGCGGGAGCCTTCTGTCATTTAATTGAAGCTTGCCGCATGCGTTTTTCAACGGAACGTCCATTTGGTCATTGTTGGATTGCCTTGCAGAATTAACCAAGCAAGCATAATTCGACAATTCACTATCCACTAAATTCAACATTGAGCAAAAAAGGAGTTTAATGCTGCGTAAACATTAACGAATCATTGCACCCCGAGAGGTGTTGCTGTTTTGGTGCTGTGATGTTTTCTGATATCTGACCATGGAAAAGATTTTAAATGCGCATGGAGGTAACTGTCTTTTGTGCTCCTTTTGTATAGAAAACGGCAAAATCTATACATAAGAAGAAGCATATGTATAGAAAATTGGATTTTCTATACAAAAGGAATTATCTTTGTATAGATTTTTGAAAAAACTATACACATGAATACGTGGAAATTGCTTGAGTTGCCCTCGAGCATCGACTTGGAAACAAAAAAAGTGTTGAAAGCATTGCCTGCAGCTCATGCGGCATTGGCAGAGCTTAAAGGAATTGCTTCTACGATTCCCAATCAGAGTATTTTAATCAACACGCTGGGTTTGCAAGAAGCTAAAGATAGTTCGGCTATCGAAAACATCATCACCACTCACGACGATCTATATAAATCGGGACTGAACTTCGATGCCTTCAATTCGATGCATGCCAAAGAGGTTCAAAATTACATTTCGGCATTAAAACGCGGTTTTGCATTAATCAGCGAAAAGGGAATACTGATAAATAACGACATCTTGGAAATTCAAGCTATCTTGGAAGGGAATCGAGCTGGATTTAGGCGAGTTCCAGGTACAAGTTTAAAGAATACATCAACGGGCGAAGTGGTCTATACTCCCCCTCAAGATTATGAGGAGGTCGTGCGGTTAATGTCAAATTTAGAGCGTTATATCAATGATAATGAAATGCAAGACTGCGACCCACTAATAAAGATGGCGGTGATTCATTTTCAATTTGAAAGTATTCATCCGTTCTATGATGGAAATGGCAGAACGGGACGGATAATCAATATCCTTTATTTGATTTTGCAGAATCTTCAACGCTTACCGATTCTTTATTTAAGCAGCTATATTATTCAAAACAAACAAGATTACTATCGACTTCTGCAAGATGTGAGAGATAAAAACCTTTGGGAAGATTGGTTGCTATTCCTAATTAATGGTGTGGAACACACATCGCGAGAAACAACTGAGCTGATTAAGGCAATTAAGGAACTGATGCAAAGTTATAAACATCAGCTTAGGAGTCAGTATAAATTTTACAGTCATGATTTGCTGAATAACCTATTCAAACACCCCTACACAAAGATTGAATTCTTAGTTGAAGATCTTGGTGTTTCTCGACTTACCGCTGCAAGCTATTTAAATAAGCTAGCCAAAGATGGCATTCTTTCCAAACAAAAGATAGGCACTGCAAACTATTACATCAATGAAGAACTCTTGAAGCTGTTGGTGAAGCGATAGGCTTTTGCTTGGCGCATCATCTTCCATTTTTGTTCAAGAAAAGATGCTATAACCCAACTTTCACACTCTCCGATTCACTTTTCCAGTCATCGTAGGGCTGGGCGATTATTTGGGAGGCGACTGTGACCTACAGATTTTTATTTTCTTAAACAGGGTGCTCCACAATTGCTCTGAAAGAGCAAGCCGTAACAGCCTAGGCATTCATGCCTAGGTATATGATGCGGCATGGCATGAGGGCTGTAAGTCCGCCCCATATCAGGAATTATTACGGGTCAGCCTTACAGGCTTCCGTTGCTGCGCATTGTTCGACAATTGCTCTGAAAGAGCTAACCGTAGTAGCCTAGGCGTATCCTTCCGACCAACTACACCTTTCCTACCACTAGTAGACATCTTTTCTTTGCATACATGAAACACCTAGAAAAGCGCAAACATTACGATTTATGATGATAAAGCAGCGAAAGTCTTCCACCCCACCACTTCAAAATTAGCTGACCTCACTGTATTGTATTTAAAATAGTGTGATATTCCTTTTATTTTGTATATTTGGGACGCTATTACAACACAACCAATCATCATGAAAATTCAACTCGTCATTATATTTTCATTGCTTCATTCTCTTGCGATGGCGCAGACACTCAGTGGGCGAATCATCAATCAGCGCAATGAGCCCATTGCGCATGCAAATATATTTGTGAGCGAATTGGGCAAGGGGGCAACTTCCAATGCCGAAGGTTTTTATCAAATCAGCCTTCCCGAGGGGGAGTGGGAAATCATGTTCCGCTACATGGGATATCAGTCGCATTCGGAATCTATTAATATCATGCGCGCAAATATTCGGAAAGACATTCAACTTAGCCCTCAAATCTTGATGCTGCCAGAGGTGATGGTGCTTGGCACAGGTGAAGACCCCGCCTACTACATCATGCGCCATGCGATCAGCAGGGCTCCCTACTATCGGGAGCAAGTGGGGGAATATGATTGCAAAGTCTATCTGAAAGGCTCGGGGCATATGTATAAAATACCATTCTTTTTCCGCAAAAAGATGAAAGAAGAGGGCATTGAGCTAAATCGCACCTATTCTTCAGAATCTATCAGTAAAATACATTTCGAGCAGCCCGACCAAATCACACATGAAGTGGAGGCGGTGCGCACTTCGGTGCTCGACGAATCATTTAATAACATCACCATGCCAATGGTGAGCCTCAGCCTGTATGATAATTGGGAACTGCAAGCCGATGAATACAGCGCAACGGTTATTAGTCCGCTCGATAAATCATCCTTTTCTAACTATCGCTTTCGATTGGTTGGTTCTTTCACCGACCAAGGCCATTTGGTGAATAAAATTGAAGTTGTGCCCAAGGTGAAGGGTAAGAATCGCTTTGAAGGCACCATTTCTATTGTAGATGAAATATGGTGCATTCATTCTGCCGAACTGAAGTTTTCGGTGCCTTTCGTTGATGTGGAGATGAAGCAAATTTATTCGCTAGTGGATGAAGCGGTTTGGATGCCCACCAGTCAGATATATCAAGTAGATGGTGGATTAATGGGCTTTGCTGGCAAGGCCAATTATGTAGCTTCGGCATCAGATTATCGGGTGAAACTGAATCCACACATTAATCATGCTCTGTTTCAGCAGGCACGCACCGAGCGCAAGCAAGAGGCGGCAGTGCTCGATTCAATGGCGAGCAGCAGCTCGAAGGCAGAGCAAAAAATTAAAGTGCTGCAAGCTGAAGAAACACTCAGCAACAGCGAAATGCGTCAGCTTCAGCGAAATATTGAGCGAGAAACCAAGCGAAATAGTCCGCCAGCATCTTTAGAAATTAAGGAGCCTTATGTGCTTGTGGAGGCAAAGGCAAATAACGATTCGGCATTTTGGAGTGAAATGCGCCCCGTGCCGCTCACTTCCACCGAAAGCCAAAGCTTCACCGCTCGCAATGAGGCTGCCGAGAAATATCGACCAAAGCAAGCTAATGATAGCATAAGAAATAAAGAAAATGCCCCATGGATAAACATTAACCCGTTTTATTATAATACGGTGGACGGATACAAGCCTGAAGTTTCTTTGGAATATTTCAAGTGCGACACGCTAGGACGAAGAATTGCTGCCGATGCTACTTTTGCAGCAGGTGTGGAAACCGAGAATTTCTATGGCTCGTTGTCGTCAACTTTTATTTGGAATGGATTCCGACGAGAGGGAGGGCGCATTTATGTTGGGCGAAATTCGGTGGATTTCAAGGGAGAAAAATCAATCAACGAGATTTTAAATTCGACTTACACCTTGTTTTTTGAAAATAACAGTTGGAAACTCTACGATCGTCATTGCATTCAGTTGAGTTATTTCACCGACCTCAGCAACAGTTTGCGTCTGCACACTCAATTTGATTACAGCCAGCGAAACCCAATGCAAAACCAAACCACATTTACATTTATTGATTGGAGCGACCGCCAAATTGAAGAAAACAAGCTGCCTTTGCCTGGCATGGAAGCTTGGCAAGAGGAACAAAACAGTAGTGCAACGTTTTTTGTCCAATTGACCTACACCCCCGAACAATTTTATGAGATATCTGAAGGGAGAAAAATTGTGCGCGACAGTCGATTCCCTACTTTTGAACTGAGCTATCAGCAAAGCCTCTCTTCGTTTTTCAACACCGATGCAAAGTTTAATCTTTTGAAATTAGGCATTCAGCATCGGGTAGATGTGGGGGTAAACGATGTGGTTAGATATCACATTCAAGCGGGCGGGTTTCCCAATCGAGAGCAAATTTATGCTCCTGATTTTTACTTTGCCCAATCGAATGATGAATATCTGGAGTATGGTTCATCGTGGGATCAATTCAATGCTGCACCTTATTATATGCTTTTCAGCGAAAAGCTTTTTGCAGAATTGCACATGCAGTTGTTGAGCGATAAAATTCTACTCAAGCGATTGCCTCTTCTCAATCGCACAGTGCTCAACGAGTCGCTCCGCATGCACCATTTCAGCAGTGAGCAAGTGCAAAACTATTTCGAATTGGGCTATGGCATTAGTCATCTGATGCTGCACCTTTCGGTGAACTATGGGCTGGCAAATTGGAGCGACAACTATTGGTCGCTTCGTTTGGGAGTGAGTTTTTGAGCAGGTTAATTTTTTTATCAATCTGCTGAAGTAATTTCAATGATGCGTCTGTTTTCTGATATTGCAGTAATAACAGGCAAATGATTATAATGCAGAGTATTGTTCCCATAGCATAGTGAGTTTGAGTTTAATGCAAATATATAAAAATACATATAGCAGGAAAAAATTTTCGAGAATTTTAAGGGCAACACCATAGCTAGTTAGGCTTTCGGCAAGCATGAAAAGGGCGGATAGGTTGACAACTAAGACGTAAAAAAGGGTATCCAAAACTTTTTGGACACCCTCTTTTATATTTCTAGGAGTTTATTTCCTGCCTATTCTTGACCAGCAATTAAGATTTCAAGGATTTTCTTACCAGCGGCTGCAACGCTCGAACCAGGTCCGAAGATTGCAACTACACCCGCATCATAAAGATATTGATAATCTTGCGCTGGGATAACTCCACCGGCAACAACCATAATGTCTTCACGACCCAATTTTTTCAACTCGGCAATTACTGCGGGAACCAATGTTTTGTGTCCTGCTGCCAATGAAGAAACGCCTAGCACGTGCACGTCGTTTTCCACTGCTTGTTTTGCTGATTCCTCGGGAGTTTGGAATAATGGTCCCATGTCAACATCGAAACCAAGGTCGGCATAACCTGTTGCTACTACTTTTGCGCCACGATCATGGCCATCTTGTCCCATTTTCGCCACCATGATACGTGGTTGACGTCCTTCTTTCTCTGCGAATTTTTTCGCCAATTCCACTGCTTCAGCGAAATCTTTGTCTCCTTTGCTTTCTGATGAATACACGCCTGAAATAGTTCTAATTACTGCTTTATATCGTCCACACACTTTTTCACAAGCATCGGAAATCTCTCCTAATGAAGCTCGTTTTTTCGCTGCATCAATAGCTAATTCCAACAAGTTGCCTTCGCCACCTTGCGCACAAGCTGTAATTGCTTCAAGCGCTGCTTTCACTTCAGCTTCGTTGCGTTCAGCACGCAATTTATTTAAACGCTCAATTTGTGCCTGACGAACAGCTGTGTTGTCGATTTCTAAAATATCAATAGGATCTTCTTTTTCCAAACGATATTTATTCACACCCACAATCGTTTGAACACCTGAGTCAATGCGACCTTGTGTGCGTGCAGCAGCTTCTTCAATACGCATTTTAGGCACACCCGTTTCAATAGCTTTAGCCATACCGCCAAGCTTTTCGACTTCTTCAATCAATGCCCAAGCTTTGTTGTAAAGGTCTTTAGTCAACGATTCTACATAGTATGAACCAGCCCATGGGTCGATTGAGCGACAAGTTTCTGTTTCTTGCTGAATGTATAGCTGCGTGTTACGAGCAATACGAGCCGAGAAGTCAGTTGGCAAAGCAATTGCCTCATCGAGAGCGTTGGTGTGCAATGATTGCGTGTGTCCCAAAGTTGAAGCCATTGCCTCGATTGCAGTACGTCCCACGTTGTTGAATGGGTCTTGCTCAGTGAGCGACCATCCTGATGTTTGCGAGTGAGTGCGCAATGCCATTGATTTAGGGTTCTTTGGATTAAATTGCTTCACCAATTTAGCCCAAATCATACGTGCAGCACGCATCTTAGCAATCTCCATGAAGTGATTCATACCGATGGCCCAGAAGAACGACAAGCGAGGAGCGAAAGCATCAATATCGATGCCTGCAGCCAAACCTGTGCGGATGTAGTCCAAACCATCAGCTAGCGTATATGCCATTTCAATGTCGGCAGTAGCACCTGCTTCTTGCATGTGATATCCTGAAATTGAAATAGAGTTAAATTTAGGCATATGCTTTGAAGTGAACTCGAAGATATCGGCGATAATTTTCATTGAAAACTCGGGTGGGTAAATATAAGTGTTACGCACCATGAATTCTTTCAAGATATCGTTTTGAATTGTTCCAGCCAATTGGTCCATTGTTGCGCCTTGCTCTAAAGCAGTAACAACATAGAATGCTAAGATTGGAAGCACAGCACCGTTCATGGTCATTGATACTGACATTTCATTCAACGGAATTTGGTCGAACAAAATTTTCATATCTAGAATCGAGTCGATGGCCACACCTGCTTTACCCACATCACCCACCACACGAGGGTGGTCTGAATCGTAACCACGGTGAGTTGCCAAGTCGAATGCCACCGAAAGCCCTTTCTGACCAGCAGCAAGGTTACGTCGATAGAATGCGTTTGATTCCTCAGCAGTTGAGAAACCAGCATATTGGCGAATAGTCCAAGGGCGTAATGGATACATCGCTGTATATGGTCCGCGAAGGAAAGGCGCAATACCAGAAGCATAGTTCAAGTGTTCCATTCCCTCTAGGTCGTCTTTTGTGTAAACTGGTTTCACCGGAATTTGCTCTGGTGTCATCCAGTCTTTTTCTATATTATTTGCTTTCGCCCAGTCTTTAGCATCTTGCTGAGCAACTGCTTTTTTGATGTCGATAGACTTAAAATTTGGTTTCATATTGTATGAATTTAATGAACGCTAAGGCACTAAGGCGCGAAGTCGGAAAGTTTTTTCTTAGCGTCTTTTTTTTTCAAGAAGCTAAGGGAATCCTTCGGATTCTAGACAAGGAACGCCAAGGCAGATTTAGAAGTAATAGTTATTCACTTTCCTTCTGATTCCGTACTTGATTAAAGGAACATCAAAATTTATTAGGAAGCCAAGTTTCAATCCTGCAAGTTTCGTGTAAGAAAGCAACTGTGCTTCATGCAATGGTAAAAGTTCACTAACAGTTTTCAGTTCAATCACCACCGAATTTTCAACTAGCATATCCATGCAGAAGTTTTTCGATAGCGTCTTTCCTTTATATACAACTGGTAAACTCACTTGTCTTTCCACCGCTAAATTCAGATTTTTAAGTTCTTCAAACAAACAAATTTCATAAACAGATTCCAAGAAACCAGGACCAAGCTCTTTGTGCACTTCAAAAGCAGCGCTCACAACTTTGCGTCCTATCTCTTCATACTCTTGTTTTGAAATCATCTTTCTGTCTTTGCGTCTTTGCGTCTTTGCGTTTAATTATTTATCCTATATTTAATTCGCCTTGATATCTACTCAATTCTTCTAGCAAATTGCTCTTCACATTAATGAAGTTCGTAATGCCAGCTGCTTTCAATTCTTCAGCACAAGCTGGAGCTCCAGCCACCACGAAGATTGCATTGCCTTTAGCCGTGAAAGCTTCTGGAGCAAAAGTGGCATATTCATCATCAGAAGAACAAAGCACGATAAGTTCAGCACCTGCCGCTTTAGCATCGGCAATACCTTCTGCCACGTTGTCGTATCCTTTACCTTCTTTCACTTCATAGCCAGCAACAGCGAAAAAGTTCATTGAAAACTGTGCTCTTGCTTTGCGCATGCTTAAATCGCCAATGGTGAGCATGAATGCAAGCGGACGTTTTGCAGCTTTGTCAGTTGCACGACGAAGATTTTCAAATGCCATTGCTCCACGATAAGGTTTCAATGTTTCAAATTCTGCGCCTTCAACGGTTGAATCTTGAGGAGCAAAAACCGAATCGGGGATGTTGGCATTTACTTTCTCATTGAAGTTAGGAAATTGGTTTGTGCCCAAAATGTTTTCACGACGATTGGCAATGTCCATATCGCGTTTAGCTGCCATTTTCTTTACTTCCGTTTGAATAAATCCTTCTTTCATGGCTGCCACAAATCCGCCTTTGTCTTGCACAGCAAGGAATAATTTCCAAGCCTCCTCCACAATAGAAGCTGTAAGTTCTTCAATGTAGTATGAACCTGCCGATGGGTCGACGATCTTATCGAAATGCGACTCTTCTTTCAGTAATAGTTGTTGATTTCTTGCCACACGTTCAGCCAATGCTGTTGGTGTTTCAAAAATACAATCGAAAGGTAAAACGGTAATTGAATCGGCACCACCAAGTGCAGCACTCATGGCTTCTGTTTGTGTGCGAAGCATGTTCACATTGGGGTCATAAACCGATTTATTGTAAGTACCTGTTTCTGCATGAATGTTCATGGCTGCGCAAACACACTCTTTTCCAGTGTAGGCTTTCACTATTTGAGCCCAAAGTGTTCTTCCGGCACGCAATTTAGCAATTTCCATGAAGTAATTGGCAGAAACACTAAAGTTGAATTTCATTTTCTTTGCCACCTCGCAAGCTTCAACGCCGGCATCGGTGAGCATGTTGAGATATTCAGCTCCTTGTGCTAAAGCGAAACCAAGTTCTTGAGAAACCGAGGCTCCGGCATTTCCAAAGTGTTTAGCATTTACACCAATCACACGTAAGTTTGGAATTGAAGCTGTTTGCTCAATGGCTTTTTTAACACGAGCCATTTGGTCGGTTAAACCTGCATTTAAAGCTCCACGCAAAAGGTAGCGACCAAGAGGGTCCATGCCAACCGAGGCATTCACTTTCGCATTGTCGCAGGTGCACTTTTCAACATAGGCTGCTAATGCTTCCACATGTCCTCGTCCACAGCACATGGGAACCAAGTTCACTTCAACAGCCGAAAGGCAGATGTCTTTGAAAAGAACATCTAAATCGGCAACACTGAATTTACTATCAGCGCATGATTGTGTGAACACGAAACCAAGCGATGTAACTCCTTTGTAAAGCACATCGAGTGCTTTTTTGTTTGCCGCTGCATAGTTGGTGCCTTCAATCACAATGTTTTGACGCACATGCCAATCGTTGTTGTTGGTTTTCACACCACGCACATAAGGAAATTCTCCTGGCAAGGTGTTCAAGTAATTGAGTTTTTCCACGTCTTCCAGACGGTAGAATGGTTGAACCGCAAAACCCTCGTTTGTACGCCAAACAAGCTTGCGATCATAGTCGGCACCTTTAAGGTCGGCAGTAATTTTTGCCTTCCAATCTGCGGTGCTAACCGATGGGAACTCTTGAAAAAGTTTGTTATTATTTTCCGACATAATGTAACTGTTATGAAAAATCAGCTCCAAAGTTAAGTTTTTAACTCTAATAAGGCGAAAAAAAACGACTTAATTTACATTATTAATATTCAATAAACTTAAGGGGGCTTCTAAAAAATATTTTTTAATTGGCGAGGCTGCTAAATACAGCTGTTGTTCATTTTGTTTTCTGAGAGTGCCGTTTGTACTAATTTCTTAAATCCCACGCATTGCAATGCGCCACTACAATCCCTCATAAAATCAAAAAGACCTAAAAGCTAATTTTTTAGGAGGACCCTTAAAGCGAAATATTTCAGACATAATTTAGTCGAAAATGAATTTTAAGATGCGTATCCTCATCGGTGCGCAATTTATTGCTATTTTTGCAAAATAAACAAGATTAATCAGTATAAATCAGATATGTTTGATAATGAAAAACGTCCGTTTATTGCAATAAACGATGAGCAAGAAATTTGCATGATTTCAAAAATGGCCAATCGACACGGATTGGTAACAGGGGCCACTGGAACTGGTAAAACAGTGAGCTTGCAAAACCTAGCAGAAACCTTCAGTAAAATGGGTGTGCCAGTGTTTGCTGCCGATGTGAAAGGCGACTTGTCGGGGGTGGCTAATGTGGGTGGTAATAAGGAAAGTGTGATAAAGCGCGTTGAGCAATATGGCTTAAAAGACAAGGGCTTTGAATTCCAAAATTTCCCCGTGCAATTTTGGGATCTTTTCGGCGAACAAGGCGTTCCTGTGCGTACTACTGTTGCCGACATGGGCGTGCTGCTGCTGAGCAATATCTTATCGCTCAACGACACTCAAAGTGGAATACTATCGATTATATTTAAAATCGCTAATGATGAATCATTAAGTTTAATCGACTTAAAAGATTTACAGAAAATATTAACCTATGTGGGCGACAACACAGCTAAGTTCAAAACTAGCTATGGGAATATTTCAACTGCCAGCATTGGAGCAATTCAGCGTGGTTTGCTACAGCTAGAACAAGATGGAGCCGATAAGTTCTTTGGTGAACCCGAATTGAATTTAGACGATTTAATTCAAACCCACGATGGGAAAGGGGTGATTAATATTTTGGCTGCCGATAAGCTAATGAATTCCCCAAAGGTGTATGCCGCTTTTTTAATGTGGATGCTCTCGAAGCTTTTTGAAATTCTGCCCGAGGTGGGCGATGCCGAAAAACCAAAATTGGTGTTTTTCTTCGATGAAGCTCACTTGCTCTTCAGCGATGCGCCAAAAGCCTTAGTCGACAAAGTGGAGCAGGTGGTGCGACTTATTCGTTCGAAAGGTGTGGGAATTTATTTTGTTAGTCAAAGTCCTTCCGACATGCCCGATGCCGTGCTTGCTCAATTGGGAAACAGAATTCAACACGCGCTTCGTGCATACACTCCTAAAGATCAGAAAGCGCTAAAAGCTGCTGCTCAAAGCTTTCGTGCCAATCCTAATTTTAACACCGAAACAGCAATTGCTGAGTTGGCAACCGGCGAGGCTCTCATTTCTTTCCTAAATGAAAAGGGCGCACCAAATCCTGTGGAAAGAGCGTTCGTATTGCCTCCCGAAGGTCAGATTGGTCCGATAAGTGTGGAAGAACGACAAAGCAAAATTCAAAATTCACCTTTGTTTAATCACTATTCAAAAACACTCGATAGGGAGTCGGCCTATGAAATCTTGACTGAAAAACTCAATGCAATTCAGCAAGAAGAACAGCAAGTTCAGCAAAGTAAGTTAGAAGAAAAACAGCGCACAATTCAAGAAAAACACGATCAGCAGGCTGCAAAACAGCGAAATAAAATGTGGGGAACAATTGCAACATCTATTTTAGTTCCCGTGGCTCGGCAATTGCTAAGCTCATTCGTGAAAAGAAAAAAATAGCAAACTAAGGGGAGCATAAAAACGGCGAACAAGCACGATTTTGCTCCCTTTTTTTGGGGGTGCCGGCATTCCTCCCCGCCGCATTCCATCGCCCTGCCGTCGGGCTTTTCGTTTCAATCTTTTGCTTCGTTCCTCCGCAAAAGGATTTCCACTGCAATCCCTCACCCAGCTGCGCCAGTAACAGTTGCTCGAAACATTCGCATGCAAGCAAGTCTGAAGGACTTTAAGACAGCAGCATAGTGCATTGCGCTATGAATGGAAAGTGCATTGCACTATGAATGGAAACCAACCCTACAACCAAGAGGCATCGACCTGCGGTCTTTACAAAGACCATTGGGCTATGCCCCTTGTTATGCAATCCAAGACCGTTGCACGGTCTTAATCCAACACGCCCGAAAAAGGGCGTTCCGTTCTAGTCGCAGCGCGACGACGGATCATTTTCCCCACAATTCATTGTGGGGATACAATGCGAAACTAATCATAGTGCCGTTAGTACGATACCATGAAATTCGTATTTATAATATCGCACCGAATTTAAATCAATCCCAACACACCCGAACCACATTCACGCAAGGAGACGCATGCAATGCGTCTCTTCGTTACGGCTATCCGCCGTTTCGGATTGCCATTCGGGATGATTACATGGTTGCATGTTTTGTATAATTTGATGATGTTTTGAAGTTTTGCGCAGGAT
>JBKEAC010000129.1:0-9465 GCA_047971925.1 Mangrovibacterium sp. | reverse complement strand
TGCTGAGGAGCGTCGCGGGAGTTGTGCAGATGCATTCCTAAGTAGTTAGGAATGCCAAAGGAGTTGTGCAGATGCATTCCTAAGTAGTTAGGAACGCAAAAGGAGTTGTGCAGATGCATTCCTAAGTAGTTAGGAACGCCAAAGGAGTCGTGCAGATGCATTCCTAAGTAGTTAGGAATGCCAAAGGAGTTGTGCAGATGCATTCCTAAGTAGTTAGGAACACATATGTTTTTGTGCGCTGGCGTTCCTAAGCTGTTAGGAAAGCAATGTAAGTAGTTCGCTGACGTTCCTAAGCTGTTAGGAAAGCAATGTAAGTAGTGCGCTGGCGTTCCTAAGCTGTTAGGAAAGCGATGTAAGTAGTGCGCTGGCGTTCCTAAGCTGTTAGGAAAGCGATGTAAGTAGTGCGCTGGCGTTCCTAAGCTTCATAAACATGATATACTTCATTACTGGAAAACTCAAATTTGATAACCCACTATATTCGACATAGAGCCAAGATTTCTTTTCATAATGAAATTATTAATGATTATTCTATTTAGTATAAAACAACGCGAATTATAGTGTCGCAATATATATATATGTATATATAATCAGAAAATAGGAGCTTCATGCAAAAAAATAGCAGTGCAGCACTAAGATAAACAGCACGACTATCCTTGCACTTGTGAATATAAATATATGACCATGGTGCACATTAAACATCTATTTCACACAAAAATGTCCCGTCCTAAAAGTATTACAGGACGGGACATATTTTTGGTTTCACGCTATTTTTAGAAAAGCAAGCTAGTCGAAATTACCAAGCATAGAGAGGTAAATGGCGCATGAGTTTGTTAACCTCGGCTTTAACCTCGGCAATGTTTTCTTGGTTTTCGATATCCGAAAGTACTCTATCGATAAGTTCAACCACATAAGGCATCGACGATTCTTTCAGTCCTCGCGAAGTGATTGCTGCAGAACCAACTCGCAAACCCGATGTTGAAAATGGGGAACGATTATCGAATGGAACCATGTTTTTATTAATGGTGATATCAGCCAATCCGAGCGTGTTTTCAGCTTGTTTTCCTGTAAGTTCGGGGAACTTAGTTCGAAGGTCGATTAGCATGAGGTGATTATCGGTACCTCCAGAAATAACTTTATATCCACGACTGATAAATTCTTCAGCCATTGTTTGTGCGTTTTTCTTCACCTGAATTTGATAGTCGATAGAGTCGGGGTCTAAAGCTTCACCGAATGCAACGGCTTTTGCTGCAATTACATGCTCCAACGGTCCGCCTTGTTGTCCTGGAAATACAGCAAAATCAATGACTGCTGACATCATTTTTACTTCACCTTTAGGCGTGGTGTAACCAAATGGATTTTCAAAATCTTCACCCATAAGGATAATTCCACCACGAGGTCCACGAAGTGTTTTGTGGGTTGTTGAAGTAACAATATGAGCATGCTTCACGGGGTTTTCTAAAAGACCCGCAGCGATTAATCCAGCAGGATGAGCCATGTCGATCATGAGTAAGGCACCAACTTCATCGGCAATTTTTCTCATGCGTGCATAGTCCCATTCGCGCGAATAGGCCGAAGCTCCACCAATGATTAATTTAGGCTTGTGTTTTTTTGCAAGAGCCTCCATTTCGTCATAATCAACGAGCCCTGAATCTTCTTTCACATGATAAGCAATCGGATTATAGAGAATGCCAGAAGAGTTTACTGGAGAACCGTGCGAAAGGTGTCCACCATGAGCCAAATCGAGCCCAAGGAATGAATCTCCAGGTTTTAGAACCACACTTAGCACTGCGGCATTGGCTTGAGCGCCAGAGTGGGGTTGCACGTTAGCATATTCAGCTTTGAAAAGTTCTTTTATGCGATCAATAGCAAGTTGTTCTATTTTGTCAACTTCTTGACAACCGCCATAATATCGTTTTCCCGGATATCCTTCTGCATATTTGTTGGTTAACACGGAGCCCATGGCTGCCATTACTTGGTCGCTCACAAAATTTTCAGAGGCGATTAGTTCAATCCCGCTTAATTGGCGGTTGCTTTCTCTTTCGATTAGTTCGAAAACGGCGAGGTCTTTTTTCATTTGCTTATAATTTAATTTTACGACAGATCATTTTTTAGGTAAAATGTTCCTTCAGATTTTCAAAGTTAGTAAATAAATAGACATATAAAAGGAGGTCCAAACAATTGTTTATTATTTTGTGTTTTTTTTGTTAGACAGGGTGTTTTTCTCGATTTGATTTTTGTGTTTTAAATGAGAATTTTTAGTCGATGAATACTTCTTTACGATAATTATTTCGAGTGTACCAAATATAGCCGCTCACTTTCTCATAGCCGCATTCCTTTAGTCGAGTCATGTATTCGGCAACTTGTTTTTCATGGCTTTTCATTTCATGTTCACCCGATTTATAGTCAACCACAATGGCGTTATTGTCTTTAATCATGATTCGATCGGGTCGTCGTATTTCATAGCTATTTCCAAGTAGTACCGAACGCTCATTAAGCACCTCATAGCTACCATCAAACCATGATTCAACCGTTGGGTCTTTGAGCATGGCGGTGATTTGAAGCTGATATTTTGGCAATTCGTTTTTTGGAATTAATCCTTTGAATTGTAGCGATACGAGGGCATGATCTAGTTCGTCTTTCGTTTTAATTTTAGCTAGGGCTTCATGAATTATTTTTCCTTTAGTTGCGCTGAGTTGTTGTTCTTCTTGTGAGTTGAAAAAGTTATCGTGATTTTTGCGAAGCTTTAAGTAATTGTCGAAATCAGAAAAAGAGAATTGTTTGATTTCAAGTTCTTTTTTCGGAGTTTTAGCAAGTGTGAAAGTTGTTTTGCTACCGCTTGCGAAGAATCTATCTTCTACATTGAATTTTTGTTTCAATTTGCAAAAGAGTTCTTCTTGTTGTTCATAGCTGAAATTTTCGTCTAAAGCTAAGGCATTAAGTAGGAGATTACCGATGTTTTTGCAATGGTCTTCATTCTTGTCTTTCTCATCATTACTCCAAATGTAAAGCTCATTGCGAGCCCGTGTAAATGCCACATAGCTAAGGTTCAGAGCTTCAATAAACATGTTTTGCATTTCGTTAAAGTAATCATGTTTAAAAATACTATTAATGAGTTTTGTTTCAAATTTAACAGGAACGATGTTGAGCTTGTTCAACGGTTCAATAGTCGGTTTGCACCACAAAATAGGCAACTTATTAGCAGATGGTTTAAATTCCCAATTACAGAAAGGAATTAACACGAATTTATATTCAAGACCTTTTGATTTGTGAATTGTAACAATCTGGATAGCATCGATAGATTCGGAAGAATTGACATATAATTTATCACTGTTTTCATCCCAATAGTCCAAAAATGTACTCAGGTCCGATATCTTGCGTTGTTGAAAATCGGAAACAATGTCAACAAATGTTTGCAGGTACGACAAATCAGAGCTAATTTTGAAAAGCTTAAAGTAGTCGGCTAGCTTGAAGGTAATTTCCTGAATATTTCTACTGCTGAGGTCTTTTAACAAGAAATCGCTATGTAGAAACTGAAAGAATGGATTGTTATCATTGAGTTCTTCAAAATGGTTTTTATCGGAATTTTCTAGCTGATGGCTAGAGGGATTGATAAGTGCCTTTTCCCAATCGATAGTTTCTCCCATCTCACTAATTAATGGTTCAATTGAGCTATGAAAGATATGATTGGCTATAGCGTGATTGATTTTGTTGAGTGGTTTATGTATGACCCCAATTAGGCAGATTAATAGGTTCACACTAGGTGAATTTTTAATGAGAAGGCCATCGCTGGAAATCAGCGAAAAGTTATAAGGAGAATTATCACCATGCACATTCTTTTGTGTTAGCAGGTGAGAAACAATCGGTTTAGCTTCTTTTTTTTCTCGCACGAGAATGGCAATTTCTGAAGCTTTACCGCCCCGATCTTGAATATCTTTGATGGCAGTAGTTAATTCATCGAGTATCGTGTTGATATAGTTTTCATCGGAGCTGTTTTCTCTTTTAATGAAGTGCATTTGTACATATCCTGAATCTATCTGGCTTTCTTGCCCGATGAGTTGCACACTATTGGCAAAGTTTTGTACTATTTGATTATTGTAATCTTGAGGATTAATCTCCGATTTTTCTAGCTCAGCATTGAAATTGTTTTGTAGTAGTTGGGGAGCAAGATTAAAAAAACGATTATTGAAACGAATAACTTCACCCGTACTTCTCCAATTTTGGGTTAATTGGTGAATTTGGCTCCCTTCCGATGCAAAATCGCGGGTTACCTGATTAGCCAATAGTTTCCAATCGCCTCCGCGCCAGCGATAAATTGCCTGTTTCACATCGCCCACCAGCATTGCCAAATTCCCCTCGCCAAGCGAATTACTTAGTAGTGGTCGGAAATTATTCCATTGCAGTGTTGAGGTGTCTTGAAACTCATCAATCATGAAGTTTTTGTAGGTAATTCCAGTTCGCTCATAAATGAAAGGCGTGTCCGATTTGTCAATGATTTCTTGTAGCATCTGATTTGATTCTGCAAGTAGGCTAATGTTATTCTCGTGTGTGATTTGTTGTATCTTTTGGTGAACATGAGTGAGCACGCCAAGCGAGTAGATTTGCTTTAAAATGAGCTGTGTACTCATAATGAGCTGATTCTGCTCATCGAAAATCTTGAAATATGATTTTAAAAGATTGCTTAGTTGAGCGGCAATATTTTTAGCTTCTGCAGGCGAGTCTTTTCCAATCAAATTTTCCTCATTTTCCGAACAATTTCGCATGGTTTTTGTGGTATCAATAAAACCATAGCTAAGCATTTCATTAAATTTATTGACTGGCGACTTACTTTTGCCCTTAAAATCATTGGCAGTAAGTTTGGAGCTAGATAATAATTCGACTCCCTGTTTCCCAATTGCTTGTATAGCGACAAAGTATTTTTTTTCTATTTCTTTTAATGTCGATATATAGTTTCGGAAGAATTGCAAATCGCTAGTGAGTTTAAATAGCTTTTCCGATTCTTCGCGAAAAGATTCTTTAAAAATTTCATTTGAAAGAGAGCGAATTTTTGTTGCAATATTCCAACTCCCACCATCATTAATTTCGCTGTCGGAAAATTCGATAATCCACTTGAAAAGTTCCGGATCATCATCGATTGACAAAATAACCTGATCAATAGCTTCGTCGAGTATATCGCTATTATTCAGTTCAACTTGAAAATTACCATTTATGCCGAGCTCTTTGTTGAATGATTTAATTACGCGTTGAAAGAAACTATCAATAGTACTAATAGAAAAGCGTGAAAAGTCGTGTAGAATTCTACGGAGAGTGTTTTGAGAACGTGATTTTATTTCAGCCGCACTTAAATTTAATTCGGGGTCTTTCGTTAAGATATCTAAATAGGAAGTTTGCTCCCCTTTCGATATTTTATACAGTTCTGTAAGCACACGAGCTTTCATCTCGGAAGTTGCTTTGTTGGTAAATGTTACAGCTAGAATATTTTTATAGGCATATTCCTTTCGAAGCGCTAACTTTAAATATTCGATAGTTAATCGGAAGGTTTTCCCGGCTCCTGCCGAGGCTTCGTATATTTGTAATTTACTCATGGCAAATAATTAATTTTCAAATGATAATAGAAGAGGTATTCTCTTTGAGAGTGCACAAGTGTTTTGATGCATTTAGTGAGAAATAGTTTGCATTAGCACCCCGCAAATCCATGCGCCATAAGTTCCCAACACATAGCCAAGCACTGCCAAAAGCACTCCAACAGGTGCTAATGACGGATGAAATGCCGCAGCGACAACAGGGGCACTAGCGGCGCCTCCAATGTTCGCCTTACTTCCCACTGCAAGAAAAAAGAATGGAGCTTTAATGAGCCACCCCACCAGTAGCAAAAGCAAAACGTGGATGCTCATCCAAATGCCACCAATGGCAAAAAGTCCAAGGTTATCGAAAATGTGCGTAATATCCATTTTCATTCCAATTGTTGCCACCAGAATATAAATGAACACACTGCCCACCTTTGAAGCTCCAGCTCCTTCATAGTTTTTTAATTTTGTAAATGAAAGCATGATGCCAAATGTTGTGGCAAGAATAATGAGCCAAAAGAATTCCGATGTCAAACTCATTTTTTCAAACAAGCCGTTCGTGTCGTGCGCCGCTAAATAGGGGGCAATCCAATTAGAAGCAAAGTGCGCTAGTCCGGTAGCTCCCAATCCGATGGCAAGAATTACCATTAAATCGGTGCTCGACGGAATGCGAGCAATGCTTTGGCTAAACGCATGCATCTTGTCGCGCAATTGGTCAACCGATTTTGTATCGGCTTTAAAAACTTTATCAATTTTTTCATATTGCCCCACACCAATCAACAAGATCGCCATCCACACTTCAGCCACAAGCACATCGATGGTAATCATAACCGAATAGAGTGTTTGCGAAGGTTCGAAAATTTCATACATAGCAGCCTGATTAGCTCCTCCACCAATCCAACTCCCCGCAATAGTTGCCAATCCGCGCCACACTTCTTCATGTCCAACTCCGCCCACAAGGTCGGGATTAATCCATGATGCAATGAGTAAAGAAATTGGTCCTCCAATGATAACTCCAACCGATCCGGTGAGGAACATGATGAGGGCTTTACTTCCGAGCTTGAAAATTTCTTTTAAGTTGATACTCAACGTGAGTAGTACTAAACTAGCGGGGAGCAGATATCGTGAGGCTACGTTGTAAAGTTGCGAGTTTGCACCATCAACAATGCCAAATGAAGTAAGCAAACTTGGAAGAAAGTAGCACAGCAGGAGCATTGGAACTACGCGATAGAACTTAGCGAAAAAGCCAGTTTTTAATGAACTCGTATAAAAAATAAAGGCTAAAAGTGTGAGAAGAATTCCCAGAGTTACAGCGTCGTTTGTTATCAGTGGTGCTCCGTGATGCATATGAAAATGTTGTTAATTTGATTTACAAAAATGGCATGATAGCACAGTTGGGCTTTTATGCTCGTTTGCAAAAATAACATTTCTTCTTGAGAGTGCAAACAGCTTCTTTGTGAAGAGTTGCGCCACAATAAAATGGATAAGCAGATTATATTTTCTGATTTAAACAACAAACACTATTAATTTGTGGGCGCACCGGCATTCTTCCCCGCCTCAGTCCTTCGCCCTGCCGTCGGGCTTTTCGTTCCAATCTTGTGCCTCGGTCCTCAGCAACAGGAGTTCCACTGCAATCCCTTGCGCGGCTGCGCATCCCTTCCTCAAACAAAAAAGTGGGGCTTCTACTACTTAGTTTTTAAGGGTCTATGTTGAATAAGCTTGCTAAAAATAGTATAACCCTTTCGTTATTCCTAGCTTAGAGGAAGAAGTGCTTTAAACGGCGTTTAAACGGCGTTTAAACAGTCATTTCGCAAAAAAAAACTCGATGCACAAGTGAGTGAGCCTTCCATCATTTAATTGAAGCATGGTGCACAAGTGCGTGAGCCTTTCATCATTTAATTGAATCCACATGTAATGCATTTTTAAACGGAACGTCCATTTGGTCATTGTCGGATTGCCATGCAGAATTAAACAAGCATAATTCGACAATTCACCTACCCACTAAATTCAACAATGAGACGTTTTTAATTGAGGAAGCTGCTAAAGACGCATTGCAATGCGTCTCTGCGAGGGCATTTATTTTAAAACAGACGCATTACAATGCGTCACTACGATCCCTCATAAAATCAAAATGACCTAACTGCTAATTTTTAGAAGTCCCCTTAATATTAAGATTTTCTATTCTTCATATTTTTTACTATATTTGCCCATCAATTTGCTAATATAGCAAAACACGTTTGATTAAATAAATTTTCAACTCTATTATGAGCGAAGAACTAGAAAATAAATCGAGTAATTATGGTGCCGATAGCATCCAAGTGCTCGAAGGATTAGAAGCGGTGCGAAAACGCCCTGCCATGTATATTGGCGATGTAAATGAGAAAGGTTTACACCACTTAGTCTATGAGGTTGTAGATAACTCTATCGATGAAGCTTTAGCCGGCTATTGTTCGAATATTGATGTTTTTATCAATGAAGATAACTCAATCACTGTGATCGATGATGGAAGAGGAATACCAACAGAAACACACTCAAAGGAGAAGAAATCGGCTCTGGAAGTTGTTATGACCGTGTTGCATGCCGGAGGTAAATTCGATAAAGGATCTTACAAAGTATCGGGCGGTTTGCACGGAGTAGGGGTTTCTTGTGTGAATGCTCTTTCTATTCACCTGAAAGCAGAAGTGCATCGCGATGGCAAAGTGTGGAACCAAGAATTTAGCATTGGTAAGCCACTTTATGATGCCAAAATTGTGGGCGACACCAATCGCACAGGAACAACCATTACTTTCAAACCCGACAACACTATTTTCCTTGCCACTACTTATAAGTATGAAATCCTTGCAGGTAGATTGCGCGAATTAGCTTTCTTAAATGCCGGAATAAAACTTAATTTGACCGATAAACGCGAAGTTAAAGAAGATGGAAGCTATCGCACGGACCACTTCTTTTCTGAAAATGGACTAGCTGAATTTGTTGACTACCTCGATGGAACTCGCGAAAAGCTTATCGATGAAGTCATTCACATTACTCACGAAAAAGGTGAAGTGCCTGTAGAAATAGCCATGAGCTATAACACTTCTTATTCAGAAAATATTCACTCCTATGTGAATAACATCAACACCATTGAAGGTGGTTCGCACTTAACCGGTTTCCGACGTGGATTAACAAGAACGCTGAAGAACTATGCCGATAATTCAGGCATGCTCACTAAACTTAAAATTGACATATCAGGCGATGACTTCCGTGAAGGACTAACTGCCGTTGTGTCGGTGAAGGTGGCTGAACCTCAATTCGAGGGGCAAACAAAAACTAAACTAGGTAACTCTGAAGTTTCTCTCCCTGTTGATCAAGCAGTGAGCGAAATGCTTACAAACTATTTGGAAGAAAACCCAAAAGCTGCTAAAGCAATCGTGGGAAAAGTTATTCTAGCTGCTCAAGCTCGACATGCTGCACGAAAAGCTCGCGAATTGGTGCAACGTAAAAACGTAATGACAGGCGGTGGGCTACCTGGAAAACTGGCTGACTGCTCCGACCGTAACCCCGAAAACTGCGAGGTTTATTTAGTGGAGGGAGATTCTGCAGGTGGTACAGCGAAACAAGGTAGAGATCGAAAATTTCAAGCCATTCTTCCTCTTCGTGGAAAAATCCTTAACGTTGAAAAAGCTCTTCAACACAAGGTGCTAGAGAGTGAAGAAATTCGAAATATCTTCACCGCTCTTGGCGTAACTTTCGGAACAATTGACGATGAGCGGGCGGTGAATATCGAAAAATTGCGCTATCATAAAATCATCATCATGACCGATGCCGACGTTGACGGTGCGCACATTGCAACGCTCATCATGACTTTCTTCTTCCGCTACATGCGCGAAATTATCGAACATGGGCATTTATATATTGCTAC
>JBKEAC010000128.1:0-1882 GCA_047971925.1 Mangrovibacterium sp. | reverse complement strand
TTAGCGTTAGATTACCTTCTAAGAATAAATCGCCTCCGCTTATCTTCATGTGTAAACTACCCCACTGAGCATCGCCAACAAGTGTGCAGTGCGATGTGCCAGAAAACACAAACTTACCATCGCTAGTGTGACTGTTTGCAAAATTTAAATCTATCGGACTGCTATTATTAATGTATAAGGTTCCTGAATTTATAAAAGATGCATTCTTTGTTACTTTCAAATCGCCCGTCATTGAAACCTCTGCTCCTTCTGATATTGCCACTGAAACACCATCGATAACTACATCACCGTTCTCCTGTGCAACAACATCTTTTGAAATGGCACCTAAAAGAAAAATAACAACAAAAGCGCACCATCGGCGCACGAAACTCCCTAATGGCATAAGCAGAATGGTGTTCTGCTCAAACACATGAGGCAAAAAACTAAAATCCTTATTTAAGATTAAAACATGACTGTTCTCTATTTTATCCATCGTTTCTTCTTTCCTTTTAACCTGTCCTGACTTATTTTTTATCAACAATTCATTGTTAACAATTGCCAGACGATAATAATCTACAAAAATAGATAAGCTATTTATTATATCAACCTATTGATTGATTTTTTTCAATAATATCTTTAAAAATTAAGTTTCTCGTCAAGTTTTAACAAATCAGCATGATTATCTCACATGCAATTTATCATCACTTGACCATATTAAATTCCTGTAGCATGTTAACGCAATAATGTAAAAAATGTTTAGAATTTCCAGACAATACAAGCCATTGGCGGAATTAATCAGGGGTATTTTAAGAAAGAATGTGTTGTGTACATTCCCGTTTCAGCGGTATTCATTAATAGCGCAATGTCGAGGAAACTCAATCTTTGTCTTGGCTTTTAACTCCCTTACCAAAGCTGCGGTTTTTATCACTTATTCTCGTAAAGGTTTAAAAAAAATCTGGAGAATGGGAGTTCTCCAGATTTGTATTATTGCGCATTAACTCCTTGAGCAAGAAGAGTGCATGATTTAAGCGTGTAGATTGCTTTCCACTTCATCGCCCGATTGTTCCGCATTGCCCATTCGTTTTTTAATGTATATGTTTCGCGACTTGATGATGGCATTAATGGCATTGGTGTAATCGTCATAATCAACCGCAGGCACCTTGCTCATCACTTCCAAGTAAGCCAACAAGTCGTTATTAATCAATTGATATAGTTTGTTTCGCAGCGTATAACCTGAATTTTTCATTTGTTGCTTTTCGCGAGAATCATAGAACTGAGAAAATTTACTCATGAAAAGAAGCTGAAGCTCTGTTAGTCTTGCAAATGTGCTAGCAGCATGGGTAATGCTGTTAACTAAGGGGCTCACACTCTCCTCATTCAAGTCGGCAATCAAAGCCGAAAGATTTGAGTTGAAAGGCAAGTGAGCTCTACTTTTAATAATGGCCGCGTGGTGGCGATTAATGATTTGCAGCACTTGCTTTCCAGCTGCTTGCGAAGCGATGTTCTCAAGGAGTGAGGTTGATTCAATTAATTTTCGAAAACACCAGTCAGCTGGTCGCAAATCGTTAAGAGAGTCTGTTAAATCAGATTTCACACGCTCGTGATTGATGATGTTGTTCAACTCTAGCTGACTGCCTTCACTGGAGTCAAACACACTACTTAAATACACCTCGGTGGATAAATCGAGTAAGTTTGTTTTTTCTAAAATTGCTTGCGAAAGACTGTTCATGTCACTCATTCGGATGCTGTTGGCAACTCTTGCCATTTTACTAATCACTGTCATAATATTAAATTTAAAAAATTAAAAAATGTTTTTTGTTGAAAATTTGATTGCAATCATTTGTTTTCATCTGTTTATAATTTGTTTTTTTAGTTGTCAGATGTATCTCGCCATTATAGTCAT
>JBKEAC010000127.1:0-11385 GCA_047971925.1 Mangrovibacterium sp. | reverse complement strand
GGCAGTGATCGAGTTTATGTCCGACCATGATTATTCTGCTAGGGTGGTTCGCTTTGGTGTTCCCGATGAGTTTATTGAACATGGCACTCAGGAGGAATTGATTGCCCTTTGTCGGTTTGATTCGGCGAGCATTGCCGAATGTGTGCGCATTCTTTTGAAGAAATAAACGAGCAAGATTAAAACAGAACTATGAAAAAAACGGGACTTATATTGACAATTTGAGAATTGCCTTTTGAATTTCCTGTAGTTTCAAATGGAGGAAATGATATTTCAATATATAGGAACCAAGAAAATAATGGAACAAGAGTTAAATTTTGGATTTTCCGCAATTTTTTTGAATCGCCTTCAACATGTTTTGTTTACACGGACAACCCACAAGAGATAAATAGATTGGTTCTATGTCGAATATAGTGGGTAGAGTAATTTGACTCTTTAGTTGTTCCTAACATAGAGAAGGATGTGATTGAAACACGTTTAAAACACGTTTAAAACACGCTTGCAACGCACTTGCAACATGATTTAAACACGCCGAAGCTCGCACACTGCCTGCGGGAGCCTTCTATTATTTAATAGAGGCTTGCCGACACCTAGCGGGAGCGTTCAATCATTTAATTGAAGCTTTGCGCACAAGTGAGGGAGCTTTTAATCATTTAATTGAAGCTACATTCCATGCGTTTTTCAGCGGAATGCCTATTGTTGGATTGCCATGCAGAATTAACCAGACAAGCATAATTCGACAATTCACTACCTACTAAATTCAACATAGAGCCTTTTTTATAATTGCATCGAGAGGAATAAACCACCCTGTTTTCCGTTATAGTAGGGGAAGAACGCAATGTTTTGTCTTTTATTTTTTTTCTGATCGCCATTGAATATCTTTTTTTCCACAGTTGGATAAAGCCAATAAGCAAGTTTAGTGCTTAATATTCCAACACCGGCACCAAAGGCAACATCGCCAACCCAATGTTTGTTGTTATATATTCTGAATAATCCTGTACCAGTGGCAATTGTATAACCAGCTATTCCGTACCAAATAGAAACGTCTTTATATTCATGCCATAAAAATTCGGCACCCATAAAAGCAACTGCCGTATGCCCCGATGGGAATGAGTTTCGACTAGATTTGTCGGGTCTTTCAACCCGTGCTGTATATTTTATAACATTAACCGAAGCAGCAGTGAACAGGGTAGCCATACTTAAAATGATTGTCCTGGCTTTAAAGTTATGTTTGCCCTTTATTTTGATTAAGTTCAAGGCATATACACTGGCAGAAGGAACATACTGTGTAATATCATCAATTTGAAATTTTTCTGGTTTGTGGGTGATCACTTCATGACCTATGGCGTAGTTCAGTAATCTGTTCTTTGGAGCCATTGTTGCCTCTATCGTTCCGTATAGCATTAAAGAAGCTGGGACTATGAATTGTTTATAGGAAAACATGTAGTCGTTTGTCTTAATCCTATTGTTTTTAGAGCGTGTTATTTCGTTTGTTTGAGCGTATGTGCTAGCAAGTGATGCTAAAAATAATGCTACAATTAGCATGCCATGCTTTATTGATTTCAAAAACATTTTATGGATTTTTTTTTGTGATTACTCTGCTGATTGGATATAAGAATGCCTCATGAACTTATATAAACGATGACTACATATTTAAAAAGAAGCACAATTTATTATCCTGATTTTTGGGAAACTTTCACCACAAGACTTATTTTCAAAATCGATACTGCAATAACAGGTATGGAACATTTTCTTTTCAAATTAATATTTTTGGCTCTATGTCGAATATAGTGGGTAGAGTAATTTGACTCTTTCTTAGAGAAGGATGTGATTAAAACACGTTTAAAACACGTTTGAAATACATTTTCAACGCTCTTGCAACAGTCTTTAATTATTTAATCGAAGCTCGCCATACGACTGCGGGAGCGTTCTATCATTTAATTGAATCCACATGCAATGAGTCTTTCAATGGAACGCCTATTTGGTCATTGTTGAATTGTTATTCAGAATTAAGCGAGCATAATTCGACAATTCACTACCCACTAAATTCGACATAGAGCCATATTTATATTGTTGTTGTAGTGAGGAGATAAGCTTCTCTTAAAATCAGGGATTCAATAAAAAGCAAAACGAACTCTTTGCTGAATCCCTTTGTTCATTAATAATTAATGATGGTTGCTATCATGAAAATCCTGAGAATGACTATTCTGGTCGTAGGTGCCATGATCGGTGCCATTGTGTTGTGTTCCATCATGATTTTGTCCCAAATGGTCGGCATATGAACAGACTCCATGAGTGCCATCCTTATAGGCATCACAATTATCGTGATTTCCTGTTGCGCATTGTTCGGCAACACTTGTTTGGTATTCCGCAACATCATCAAAGCCTAAAGCGGCTGCTCGTGCTTCAATGTCTTGTTTGGCTGATGTGCCAAAATCATCATGGTCGTTTTTGTTGCAAGAAGCAAATGTTGCTACGAATAAAACTGCAGCCAACGGATAAAAAAACTTTTTCATTTCTTCTTTTAATTTTTTATGATTTGTAATTTATTTTCTTTTCGGAAGCGCTTTCATAATAGTAACCGCACGAAAGAAGTTTTACCCTACCATTGATTAGAAGATTATTTCAAGAAATACCGTCGGCGTAAATGGAGTTGCCTTTGTAAAGATGTTTGTAGCCGTATTTTGATCGGAAACCTGATAGTTGTACTTTATATTCTTCGTGCCGAAAACATTCAATAGAGACACGCCTGCTTGTAGCCTTATTTTTTTTACTTGTGTTCGGTATGTAGCACTTATGTCAAAGCGGCTATATGGCTCATTGGAAGAATCCGTATGTTCATATCCGTTGTCATGCTGCTCTTCCTCATTGCTTTGTCCATGATGGTGTCCTCCGGTAGAAATATAGGCAAAGCCTGTGCCATAAACATAACTCAAAGAAAAATAGAATGGGTTGAATGTTCCAATTCCTCCGACTTTAATCTCATGCGATAATTCGCGTTGAGGTTTGCTAAGCCTGTTGATAGAATACGAACCATATAGAGTGTGATTTCTGATTTGCTTTTTGGCATATAGATCTGCCCCTAGAATCGTGTTGTCTATTTTATAGACAGTGTTATCTAAAAAGTACTGACTGTTTTTTGTCTTTTTATAATATCCTTCCAAACTAAGCAAAATCCCGTTTTTACTAAATGCAATTCCAGCGGTGCTGTGCATTGCTTTTGTAAAGGTGCTATCTCCCATAGTCCATATGGTTTGGAATCCTGATTCGTTATATTGGAAAGCGGTGCGGGTAAGGAATTGGTTGTATAGCCCCCATGAAACTGTTGCATTCAGCTTTTCCGATATTTTGTAAGTGCCCGACAAACGGGGTTGTACATGCGCTTTTTTATTAAGAGGCATATCCACCCGTACACCAGCGTTTAACGACAATCTATCAAATAGAATATTATCTGTAATGTAGGGTGTAGGCTTTTCTAATTCTCCGCACAAATCATTTAAACTCACCCTATATTGTTGCCATTCTGCGCCAACCTGTATTTTATTACGATCTCCGATATAAAAGTCATGATTAAGTTTTACAGAGAACTCCTGCACTTCATTATCCAAATGACTGACGTCTTCTGTTGTAGGCTTTTTATCTCCAACGATTGTGAGGTTATCCAGTAGAGAGGTGAGGCGAGAAAAAGTAAGCATGATTTTTGTGCTCGAACTGTTTTTCCATATCCGCCTATAGGATGCTGCACCACCATATTGTCTGTTTTTTTCAGAGGCGTTGAGGTCATATTCATCTGGTTGTTTCACCGAGTATTTGAAACGGTCGTCTGCTTCATATAGGCTGATGTAGTAGGAGTCATCTTGAAATGTTTTCCCCGAAAGTTTAAAATTGGCATCCCTGAAATGATAGTAGGGCTCGATATATATGTTTGAATAGCTTTGTAGACTATTTTCGCTACAAGAGAAATCTACATTTTCATTGTTATACATGTTATAAAAAGTTTGTCTGTAGGCAGCAGAAATATTCAGTTTCTTTGTCAGCGGTGCAGAAGCAAAGAAATTCATTGTGTAATTGCTAACTGTTGCTTTTATTGAAGCGGTATTAAAGTCGCCCTCGATACCTGTTATCTCCGTAATTGCTCCGATACGCCCTCCCTGATTCGAGCCATATCCCCCTTTCATAATCCGTATATCTTTTATCATATAGGGATTAACCGAACCTATATGGTCGTTATAGTTCTTTATGCCAAATAGGGTATATCCATCATAAGTGATTTTGCTTTCACCCATGTTGCTGCCCCACACGATCAGGTCTTCCGACGGTTCACCCGATGCTCTTATGCCAGGCATCATTCGCATAAGGTTAAACACTGAATTGTCAATGCTTCCAGGGATATATTTCGCAATTTGATGATTAATGCGTATTTCACCGGGACTAATTCCTGACTGGATAAGCATTGTTGCTGGAGTAGGTCCGATGACAACTTCGGCCATCGAAAAAACAGCAGGTTGTAACTGTATTTCGGACAGTCCGGAAGATAGGGTAGTGTCTTGTTTCCGATATCCCAAATACTGCACCTCTACATGCTGCTTGCCCTTTCTCTCAGTTTTGAAAGAAAAATAGCCTGTTTCGTCGGTCGAAATCGTCTTTTCGGGAGTAGCAATATAAGCGAAGGGTAAGCCTTCTCCGGTATCTGCATCTCTTATTATTCCCGAGAACGTATAGAGTTCCTTAATTTCAACATTCGGCGGTTGCTCTATTTTTTCAGTAGATGAAACAATGACATAAACTCCAGATATATTTTCAAAACGAAATGGTTTATTTTTGAGTAAGAAATCGAGAGCGCTTTGTGAATTATCGAATTTTTTATTGACTGTTACTTTATATTGAGAAAGGGTGTTGTCGTCAAAGGAAATTTCTATGGGTAAGCCACGTAGAACATCGTTCAAAGGCTTGTCATTTACAAGCAAATGCAGCTCTTGAGAAAAAGCTGCAAATGTACCAGTTAGGATTGTTATGAATATAACGATAAATTTCTTCAAATTACTTTATCTTAAATTCGATACCGAATGGAGTACCCACTATTTTAAGTACATCATTCGGATTATTTGCTTTCGTAAAATTACCCGAATATATGTAATTTAGATTTGAATATGGCATTACCTCAATGTCATATTGTCTTTCAATTTCCTGAATTACTTCCAGTAGCGGTGTGCCGATGAAAATAAATTTCCCTTGTTTCCAACTGATAGATTCTCGTGCATCATCAATATCTTTAGTGATAAGTTTTCCCTTGCTTAATAATGCCTGCATGTTAGGAGTAAGTATCACCGATTCTGATTGATCCGAAACATTCACTTTTCCTGTAAGGCAGGTTACATTGAATTTTTCAGCCCGAGAAAAAACATTGAAACTTGTTCCCAATACACTAACGATATACCCGCCAGAACGTACATTAAAAGTGCTTCCTTTTTCAACCTCAAAATATGCTTCCCCTTTTAGTTTAACATCACGGGATATATACCACCAAAGAGGTTTATAGCTGATTTCACTCTCGGCATTCAAATCAACTTTCGAACCGTCGGGTAACACAATTGCCAAGTTTGAGCTTCGTTCCGCAAGCTCACTTTTTGTATAGAAAAATGCAATAGAGGGTAATATAATAATTATTGCGGCAATCGATGCAGCAGCATAAAGCCAAACCGATCTTTTTCGAGATGTCATTTTAATCACTTGGGGGTGGGCTTCCAATTCCTCAAAAACATTAGCCCAGACTTCTTCTTTGCTTTTACTCCATTTGGGGCATATCTTAATATCATCTGTTTTCATATCATCTTTCATTATAATAGTTCAGTTCTTAGAAGTTGCAAAGCAGCACTCATTCTTTTTTCGACGGCTTTTATACTTAAATCTAATGATTCGGCTATTTCTTGGTATTTTAATTCTTCATTTCGGCTCATCAAGAAAACCACTCTTTGTGTTTCTGGCATCTTTCTCAATGCGTTGGCATATGTTGATGCTAGTTCTTCAAAGTTTAATTCTTCTTCGGGCGATAAAGGACTGCTATTCTGTAGAGTCATACTCTTTTCATAATCCATACGGGTTGAGCTTTTCCTGTAATTGCTTATAACCATGTCGTTAGCCATTTTATATAGTAATGGTTTTAAATCGGTGCTATTCAGTTGTTCCCGTTTTTCCCATATTTTCATAAAGACGTCCTGCGCCATGTCTAATGCCGTATCCGCATCGCCGCAGCGATAAAAGATAAAGCTTCGAATCGTGTCGAAATATTTATCGAATAACTGTTTGAACACTGTTTTGCTTAACACCCTATTTAGACTTTTTACTATTTATACCGCATGAAGATACAAATACCCTACCAGCTTTATAAAGTTTTTTCAAAATTAAATTTCAGCTTACCCGAATCGTAAACTTTAGAACCTGTTATTCCCCATTTCAATTCCTTTTCCCATGTGCATTTGAAAGCGAATTGCAGTGGCACACGAAAGAAGCTTCTAGTAAGCAGGTTTTTGGAATAAGTCAAGTGGCAAAATCTTAACCAAAACTAACAAGTTCAATATAAAATAAACAGAAGATCTAGAAAGATTTTAAACTTTGAGACTCCCAAAGATTTATTCTTTAAATTTGTCGCATAACCTAAAACAGGCATTTGGTTCTAGAATTTACGAATCCGTAAATTCCATTTTTTTATTTGCTTTTAAATTTGTAGCTTTGACTTTGCAATACAGCATTGGCTTACGTCCGTCTGTGCAAAACTGAACTTTCAGTCCAATTTTGTCCCGTACCATTGCCAAATAGTTTCACCTTAGAGCCATGTTAAAAGCATCTAGAAACAAGATAAATATGAATTAATTTTAAAACAAACCTACTATGAGATTATTAATTACGCTAACCTTCGGGATATTCTTTGGGTTGAATCTTTTTGCTCAAGAGAGTAAAATAAATGAATTAGTCGAGCAAGGTATAGAATTGCATGACCAAGGGAAATATGATGAAGCTATTGCGAAATACAAGGCAGCATTAGATATCGACAAGAACTCAACTTTAGCAAATTATGAGCTATCTTATACTTGTATGCATACACAAAAATATGAAGAAGGCATTAAGTATAGTGAAAAAGTTATCAAACTAAATGCAGATAATCAGCATGCGGCTTATGTTGTTTTAGGTAGCTGCCTTGACTTACTTGGTAAGCCAGATAAAGCAATAAAGACTTATGAGGAAGGTTTAAAAAAATTCCCCGTTAGCAATTTGTTGAATTATAATCTTGCGTTGACTTCCTATAACCAACAAGATTATGATGCAGCTGAAAAAGGCGCGATTAATGCAATTGTTGCTAAACCCACCCATGGTAGTAGTCATGCAATTTTAGCAGCAACTATGTATGCTAAAGAGCAACGAATTAAATCGGTATTGTCAACTTACTATTTTCTAATGTTAGAACCAAATTCCTATCGTTCTAAGATTAACTATGATAATTTGAGAAATCTTCTTGATCAAGGTGTTGAAAAGGAAGATGAGAAAAACATTAGCATTAATGTGCCTTTAAATTCTTCAAAAGATGATGAATTTGGTGCGGCAGAAGTGATGCTGAGTCTATTAGCTGCTTCAAAACACACAGAAGAAAATAGCAACAAAACGGATATGGATTTATTTGTTGAGACAACCCATGTTTTTTTTAGTGTTTTGGGTGAATTGAAAAATGAAAATACTGGATTTTGGTGGGATTTTTATGTGGTAAAATTCGATGATTTGGTTAAATCGGATAATTATGAGGCTTATTGTTATTATATTTCACAATCATTGAACTTAGATGATATCAATAGTTGGATTTCAAAAAATCCAGAAAAAATGCAAAGATTAAAAGACTGGATGAACAAATAAAAAACTTTGCCTAACACGAAATATAGCAAATAAGGGTTTCAGTGGTGTGCGAAGCTCAGTTGTCCGCTTCAACTTTTCGTGTATCTTGATATGAAATTGCCCGCAAACCCCCACTGACACATATAAGCAGATCGTTCTATTCAATTGAACAATCATGGGTGAGTTTATCCTTTCGGGGTTATTTTGCTTTTAGCATGATTTGCTTCTCAATTCTTGTTGCTCATGCATTTGAATGCAAAGAGCAGTGAGCTCACGAAGGAAACCTCTAGCGACTCTTTTTTTAGAACTTCCTTGTAAGTGCTTAAAAAAAGCACCGAAAAGTATTTGGTTTTATTTGAATAAGAAATTAATTATTATCTTTGCACCGAATTAATTCAAAGTTGTTGTTATTGATAGCAATGCTGCAATTTTGAAATTGTATAAATTTTTAAATAAAACACATGTATTTAAATTCTGAAAAGAAAGCGGAAATTTTCGCTAAACACGGAAAAAGTGCAACCGATACTGGTTCAGCTGAAGGTCAAATTGCCTTGTTTTCATTCCGTATTGCTAATCTTACTGAGCACTTGAAAAAGAACCGTAAAGACTTCTCAACTCAACGTGCACTAGTTCAATTGGTAGGTAAACGCAGAAGCTTGCTAAACTACTTAATGAAAAAAGATATCGAAAGATATCGTTCAATCGTTAAAGAACTTGGCTTGCGCCGATAAGCGATTTAATAAAGAAGGGCAATATCAATATATTGCCCTTTTGTTTTTTTTTATGCACGAAAGTGCTTGTTTTTGAAAATAAAAAAAGAAGAGTTTCCTACTTTAGGAAACTTAGGTAAATACAAATCCCCACCACATGATTTTGTATTATTTATAAAAACATTTCAAAATGAGTGAAGCAATTATTAAGACAATCACCCTTGCCGATGGTAGAGAAATCACAATCGAAACAGGGCGTTTAGCTCGTCAAGCCGACGGTGCCGTGGTTGTTAAAATGGGCGGATGCATGTTGCTAGCAACAGTAGTTTCAGCCAAAGATGTGAAAGATTTAGATGTTGACTTTATGCCGATCACGGTTGATTATCGTGAGAAATTCTCGGCAGCAGGTCGTTTTCCTGGTGGTTTCTTGAAAAGAGAGGCTCGTCCATCAGATGATGAAATTTTGGTGGCTCGACTAATCGACCGCGCTCTTCGTCCGCTTTTCCCAGCCGATTATCATGCGGAAACTGCTCTGATGATTTCATTAATTTCACACGACGAAAACGTAATGCCCGATGCACTTGCAGGTTTGGCTGCGTCATGTGCAATTCAAGTTTCTGATATTCCTTTCGAATGCCCAATTTCTGAGGTTCGTGTGGCTAGAGTTGATGGTAAATTTGTCATCAATCCTAGTAAAGCGCAATTAGAACAATCGGATATTGATATCATGGTTGGAGCATCGCATGATAACATCATGATGGTGGAAGGTGAATTCGATGAGATTTCTGAAGAAGAAATGCTTGAAGCTATTAAAGTGGCTCACGATGAAATTCGCAAGCACTGTAAAGCGCAAGAGGAATTGGCAGCTATGGTTGGCAAAACAAAACGTGTGTATTGCCATGAAATAAACGATGAGGACATTCGCGCGATGGTGAAAAAAGAACTATATGCCGACTGTTACAAAATCGCTACTCAACGCATTGCCAATAAACACGAGCGTGGAGAAGCGTTTGGCGGTTTAGTGGACGCTTTCATTGAAAAATATAAAGAAGCTAATGCCGAAAATGAAGCTTTAGATCAAAATGTGAAGTTGATTAAAAAATATTATCACGATGTGGAGAAAGAAGCCATGCGTCGCATGATTCTCGACGAAGGCATTCGCTTAGATGGTAGAACAACAACTCAAATCCGTCCGATTTGGGGTGAGGTTGATTACCTTCCTGGTGCTCACGGTTCATCGTTGTTCACACGTGGTGAAACGCAATCACTTTCTTCAGTAACTTTGGGAACTAAACTCGATGAGAAAATGATTGACAGTGTAACAGAACAAGGCACTTCAAAATTCTTATTGCATTATAACTTCCCTCCATTCTCGGTGGCAGAGCCTAAAACTCCACGCGGATTGAGCCGTCGTGAAATTGGTCATGGAAACCTAGCCTACCGTGCTTTGAAACGCATGATTCCTCAAGGATTTCCATACACTGTGCGTGTAGTTTCTGATATTTTGGAATCAAATGGTTCATCGTCGATGGCAACAGTTTGTGCTGGAACAATGGCCTTGATGGATGCCGGTGTGAAAATTAAACGTCCGGTTTCAGGTATTGCCATGGGATTGATTACTGATAACGAGAAATTCGCCGTACTTTCTGATATCTTAGGCGATGAAGACCACTTGGGCGATATGGACTTTAAAGTAACTGGTACTGAAAAGGGTATTACAGCTACTCAAATGGATATTAAAGTTGATGGTCTTTCTTACGAAATTCTAACGCAAGCTTTAATGCAAGCTAAACAAGGACGTGAGCACATTATGGGTAAAATCATGGAGGTGATTGAAGAGCCTAAAGCCGACTTTAAACCGCATGTACCTCGCATTGAAGTGGTGCTTATTCCTAAAGAAATGATTGGCGCAATCATCGGACCTGGTGGGAAAAACATCCAAAAATTGCAAGAAGATACAAAAACAACCATCACAATCGAGGAAAAAGACAACCAAGGGCATGTGCAAATTGCTAGCGCGAACAAAGACAATTTGGAAGCTGCTAAAGAACACATTAAACGTGTGTGTGCTGTGCCTGAAGTGGGCGAAATCTATAAAGGAGCTATTAAATCAATTACTTCTTTTGGTGCTTTCGTGGAAATTCTTCCTGGTAAAGAAGGTTTGCTTCACGTTTCAGAAATCGCTTGGGAGCGCATTGAAAACACCGAAGATGTGTTGAAAGTGGGTGAAGTGGTGGAAGTGAAACTATTGGAAATCGATAATAATGGTAAATTTAAACTTTCGCGCAAAGTGCTTATGCCTAAACCTGAAGGTTATGTAGAACGCCCAAAACGTGAACGCCCTGCTGGTGATGATAGCCGTGGTGGACGCGATGGAAATCGTCGTGAAGGTAGAGATAACCGCGACAGAAAACCTCGTGACTAATGCATGATTAGTATATAGAAAGAAGCCAAAGTTCGAAAGAGTTTTGGCTTCTTTTTTTGCCCTTGTTTCATGTGCTCGGAGGGATATAGACACGCTCCTTCCAACATGCCATTTTCAAGCTAAGACCGTTGCACGGTCTTAATCCAACACGCCCGAAAAAGGGCGTTCCGTTCTAGTCGCAGCGCGACGACGGATCATTTTCCCCACAATTCATTGTGGGGATACAATGCGAAACTAATCATAGTGCCGTTAGTACGACACCATGAAATTCGTATTTATAATATCGCACCGAATTTAAATCAATCCCAACACACCCGAACCACATTCACGCACGGAGACGCATGCAATGCGTCTCTACGTTACGGCTATCCG
>JBKEAC010000126.1:0-3639 GCA_047971925.1 Mangrovibacterium sp. | reverse complement strand
TTCGATTTTTTTCCGAATGGCAATTAAATCCTCATGGTATTCACGCCCAAATGGTGTCGTACCTACGGCACTCATGTGGATGCACGTGCTTGTTCCCCCAGATTGAAATCTGGGGCTAATGAGATGCCGCCCCGAATGGGGCTGGGAACGCATTACCGCATTACCGCATTATCGCATCGCCGCATTATCGCATTAACTACAAAGACCGCAGGGCGATGCCCCTATGGCTGGGTTGTGCTATTGCTATCTATAAAGACTGCAGGGCTAGCGCCCCTTGTAATCACATTAACCCATTAACCCATTCACGCATTATCGCATTCACGCATTATCGCATCGCCGCATTATCGCATTAACTACAAAGACCGCAGGGCGATGGCCCTTTGGCTGGGTTGTGCTATTGCTATCTATAAAGACTGCAGGGCTAGCGCCCCTTGTAATCACATTAACCCATTAACCCATTCACGCATCATCGCATCGCCGCATTATCGCATTACCGCATTACCTCATTCACCCATTACGTTCCTACAGTTCACCTCCCACACCTTTAAACTTTTCAACAAAGGGACAGATTTTCTGAAAAACCGTTTGCTTCTTGATTAAGTATTGCGGATTTAGTGGGCTCATCTTAGGCAGAATCTCTCCTAGAGCGGTGCCATTTTCGCTAGCAAACTCATTTCTCAAAGAAGTGGAGATGTATCTTTTGGCAGATTCCTCATTCAGGTTTTCTGTCGCTATTAATTCCATGACTTCCGCTTGCTGTTTTTTTCTCGCATGGGTATAGAACGATTCAATTACACTTGCTTTATCATTAAGCGTGTCGAGGTCGGTTTCATTAATAAAATCAACAATCAAACCCTCCTTTTCCCTATTGCCCACACTTGCACGAATAATCCTGCGTATTTCTATAGTCAAGCTGTCTTTGTCTTTAATCTTCTTGTTGTGCTCAAAAATTAATTCAAGAATATAGTCGAGGTTTATTTCTTGCGATTTGAGCAAATCAACTTCAAACACCACATCATCCCAATCGATTATATCTCCTTTGCCTTCTCCAGCTCCACTACCTGCACCATTTGTTTGGATTCGCAACCAATCGCGAATATCGTTATAGGTGGAGCGGTAATCCTGCACAGTTCGTTCGTTAATCACCTCCATTTTTTGCATTCTGTCAATATCCTCTGCGGTAACAAAATGAGCTTCTTTAAATGCTTCCACTGCTTCCTGATTGCTCAGGTCGACTGATTGAAGTGCTTTCAGGTGGTTAAATTCATCGTAGTTTTGAAGAATGTTTTCCACTCTCAAATATTCTCCAAATAGTTTTGCAAATTCCTTTTTGTCGCTTTCTTTGGTGATTTCGTCGGGATTTGGGAATTTTTCATTCAACTCCTTCACAATTGCCACATATCCTCGGTGCGCTTTGCCGTTAACAACATCGGTGAAACCCTCCAGATATTCTGTATAGCTCTTTTCAAGCACCACGTTTTTCGTATTTTTATCTCCAAACAGTGTGATGGCATCCACGGTGGCTTGTTCAAGGTCTCTGAAGGTAACGATATTACCAAAAGTTTTTGTGGCATCATAGATTCTATTGGTGCGCGAAAATGCTTGCATCAAACCATGATAGCGCAAGTTTTTATCAACAAACAAGGTGTTGAGTGTGGGCGCATCAAAGCCCGTGAGAAACATTCCTACCACAATGATCAAGTCGATTTCTTTGCTTTTCACTCGTTTTGCCAAGTCGCGATAGTAATTCTGAAACCCATCGCTTTCCACGCTATAGCTGCTTCCAAACATGCTGTTATAGTCGTTCATGGCTTTGCCCAGAAACTCTTTGGCACTGCTGTCCATGGCACTCGGCTCAAAGGTTTCGTCGGCTATTTCTCCAATGGCATTTTGCTCTTCATTGGCAGCAAAGGAGAAAATCGTTGCAATCTTCAGCGGTTTATCGCTATTTTTTTGCAAGTTGTTTAGTTCCTCATAATAGCACTTTGCGGCATCAACACTGCTCACGGCAAACATGGCGTTAAATCCGGTGTTGCTTCCCCGATTTCGATGCGTCTTTAATCGGAAGTTCTGCAAAATATATTGCGATATTTCTTTAATACGCAAAGGATGAAGCAGGGCTGTTCTATTTTCTGATGCACTGAGTTTCTTTTCGTCTTGTTCGCTTTCAATTGTTTTAAACTTCGGACGGACATTGTTGTAGTCCACTTTAAATTTCAGTACCTTTTCGTCGCGAATTGCATCGGTAATGACATAGGAGTGAAGCTCGCGACCGAAAACGCTTGCTGTGGTTTCTGCACCCAATGCATTTTCTGGAAATATAGGTGTTCCGGTGAAACCAAACTGATAGAACTTCTTGAATTTCTTATTCAGGTTCTTTTGTGCCTCGCCAAATTGTGAGCGATGACATTCGTCGAAGATGAACACCACTTGTTTTTGATAAATCGGCAAATCGCCCTCGCTTTTCATGAGGTTGTTCAGCTTCTGAATGGTGGTAACAATAATCTTATTGTCGTCCTTTTCAATGTTCTGTTTTAATTTGGCAGTGTTTTCGGAGCCGTTCACACTGTCGGGCGAAAACTTCTGATATTCCTTCATGGTTTGATAGTCGAGGTCTTTACGGTCGACCACAAAAAACACCTTGTCGATGAAATCTAATTCTGTTGCCAAGCGTGCCGCCTTAAAACTAGTGAGTGTTTTGCCCGAACCGGTGGTGTGCCAAATGTATCCTCCGGCTTCATTGCACGACCACTTCTTTAATTGAAATGAATTTTCAATTTTCCACATGATGCGCTCGGTTGCAGCAATCTGATAGGGGCGCATGATGAGCAGCGTGTTGTTCGTGTCGAAAACCGAATACTTCAACAAAACTTCTAAAAGCGTTTTTTTCTGAAAGAACGTACCTGTAAAATCTTTCAGGTCTTTAATCAGTGTGTTGTCGGCTTTAGCCCAGTTCATGGTGAAGTCGAAGCTGTTCTTGTCGCGTTTCACCGTGTTGGCAAAATATCGGCTGTCGGTGCCATTTGAAATGACAAATATTTGGAGATATTTAAAGAGCGAATTTTCGGTGTTGAAACTTTCTTTTGAGTATCGGTGCACCTGATTAAAAGCTTCTCTGATTGCAACGCCACGTTTTTTCAATTCCACTTGCACCAGTGGCAAGCCGTTCACCAATATCGTTACATCATATCGGTTGAGGTGCGTTCCTTTTTGTTCAAACTGCGAAATGACTTGCAGTTTATTTCGGGCGATGTTCTTTTTGTCGAATAGATAGATGTTTTGGAGATGCCCATTATCAAATTTAAAATCGCAGATGTAGTCGTGGTGTATTTTTTGTGCTTTAGCGTCAATATTATCGCTCGGATTGTTTAAATAGTCTTTTTCAAAGCGATTCCACTCCTCATTTGTGAACACCATTTCGTTGAGTAATTGCAATTGCACCCGTGCATTTTGCAGCAATGCTTCGTTGGAGTTTAAGTTAGTGGGGTTTTCATAGCCCTGATTAATCAGGTCTTGAATGAATTCCTTTTCTAGTGCTGCTTCTGTTTGGTAGGTAGTGGGAGCTTCATTTGCTGCATAATATTTGGTGTATTTATCAAGAACAATGAAGTTGTTCGATTCTGCAATGCTGTTATATGT
>JBKEAC010000125.1:0-5551 GCA_047971925.1 Mangrovibacterium sp. | reverse complement strand
TCAGGCGATGACTTCCGTGAAGGACTAACTGCCGTTGTGTCGGTGAAGGTGGCTGAACCTCAATTCGAGGGGCAAACAAAAACTAAACTAGGTAACTCTGAAGTTTCTCTCCCTGTTGATCAAGCAGTGAGCGAAATGCTTACAAACTATTTGGAAGAAAACCCAAAAGCTGCTAAAGCAATCGTGGGAAAAGTTATTCTAGCTGCTCAAGCTCGACATGCCGCACGAAAAGCTCGCGAATTAGTGCAACGTAAAAACGTAATGACAGGCGGTGGGCTACCCGGAAAACTGGCTGACTGCTCCGACCGTAACCCCGAAAACTGCGAGGTTTATTTAGTGGAGGGAGATTCTGCAGGTGGTACAGCGAAACAAGGTAGAGATCGAAAATTTCAAGCCATTCTTCCTCTTCGTGGAAAAATCCTTAACGTTGAAAAAGCTCTTCAACATAAGGTGCTAGAAAGTGAAGAAATTCGAAATATCTTCACCGCTCTTGGCGTAACTTTCGGAACAATTGACGATGAGCGGGCGGTGAATATCGAAAAATTGCGCTATCATAAAATCATCATCATGACCGATGCCGACGTTGACGGTGCGCACATTGCAACGCTCATCATGACTTTCTTCTTCCGCTACATGCGCGAAATTATCGAACATGGGCATTTATATATTGCTACTCCTCCGCTTTACTTAGTGAAAAAAGGAAAAAAACAAGAATACGCATGGAATGAGCAACAACGATTGCAACTCATTCACGAATGGAATGAAGGAAAAGATTCGGGTATTCACGTGCAGCGATATAAAGGTTTGGGAGAAATGAACGCCGACCAACTCTGGGAAACAACCATGGACCCTGATCGTCGCACACTTCGATTGGTAGATATTGAAAATGCAGCCGAAGCCGACAGAACTTTCAGCATGCTCATGGGCGATGAAGTTCCTCCTCGACGACAATTCATTGAAGAAAATGCTGTTTATGCGAACATTGATGCATAGACGCTGAGAACGAATATATAGGAGTATGTTGATATTTAAACTCAACATACTCCTTTTTTAATTCCTAAATTAAACGCTTAATGAAAAAGGTACTTATCTTGTGCACTGGGAATAGCTGCCGAAGCCAAATGGCTCATGGATTCCTTCAGAAAATTTCACCAGAAACAACTGTCTGCTCTGCTGGTACTAAAGCTGCAGGGAAGATTAATACTGGCGCTCAAAAAGCAATGGCTGAAGTTGGAATTGATATCTCAACGCATAGCTCCGATTCCGTTGATATATATTTGAATCAAGCATGGGATTATGTCATTACTGTTTGTGGTGGTGCCAATGAAACCTGTCCCACATTCATCGGAGAGGTGAAGAATCGTCTTCATATTGGTTTTGATGATCCATCGCACGCTGTTGGGACTCCCGAATTTATTGAGCGTGAATTTCGCAGAGTGCGCGATGAAATAAAAGATAAAATGATTGAATTTAATCTTACTGAACTATCTAAATAAACATCATGAGTACAACAGAAACAAAAGGAATTGGTTTTTTCGAACAATATCTCACCATCTGGGTTAGCCTGTGCATTATTATTGGCATATGCATCGGTCAATTTTTTCCAGCTATTCCTGAAACTTTGAGTTTATTTGAATATGCCAACGTGTCTATTCCTATTGCTATACTTATCTGGATTATGATTTTCCCCATGATGCTTAAAGTAGATTTCCAAAGTGTGAAAAATGTACGTAAAAATCCCAAAGGCGTTATACTAACCTGCACCGTGAATTGGCTCATTAAACCATTCAGCATGTTTGCTATTGCCTGGTTTTTCTTCTTTTTTGTTTTCAAATCATTCTTGCCCGATTATTTAGCTAGTGAATATTTGGCCGGTGCTGTTTTGCTAGGTGCTGCTCCTTGCACTGCCATGGTTTTTGTTTGGAGTCATCTCACCAAAGGCGATGCAGCCTACACTTTAGTTCAAGTAGCAATAAACGACCTCATCCTTCTAGTTGCCTTTGCGCCTATTGTTGCTTTCCTTTTGGATGTGGGGGGTGTTGTCATTCCTTGGGATACACTACTTCTTTCTATCGTTCTTTTTGTTGTCATTCCTCTAGCCGCCGGAATTTTAACACGTTCCTTCATCGTGAAAAACAAAGGAATCAACTATTTTGAAGATATCTTTGTGAAAAAATTCGACAATTACACAACTGCCGGATTACTGCTCACGCTCATTATTCTATTCTCATTTCAAGGAGAAACCATATTGAAAAACCCTCTCCACATTGCATTGATTGCTATTCCTCTCATCATTCAAACCCTTTTTATCTTCTTATTGTCATATGTTTGGGCTAAGGCATGGAAACTTCCGCACCGAATTGCAGCACCTGCTGGAATGATTGGAGCTAGTAATTTCTTTGAACTTGCCGTAGCCGTAGCTATTGCACTATTCGGTTTGCAGTCGGGAGCTGCTCTTGCCACGGTGGTGGGAGTGCTTGTGGAAGTGCCTGTAATGCTCTTTCTCGTGCGAATTGCCAACAACACGCGACAATATTTCCCTGCCAACTAATGTAATAAATCCTGTGGTGAAAGCTTATTTGTAAACCCGTTTAATAATTCACATTCATGAAAAACATCTGTGTTTTTGCATCTTCATCTGATGCTCTCCGCACATGCTTCAAGGCTGAAGCAATACACTTATCTCAGCTTTTAGCTCAACATCAACTAAACCTAGTTAATGGTGGAGCTAATGTGGGGCTCATGGAATCAATGTTGTGTGAAGCTCAGAAGTGTGGGGTTTATACGATTGGTATCATTCCTGAGAAAATGGAAAAGGTGAATTTAATTTCCACTCACATCGATGAGCTACTCATTAGTACCGATATGAAAGAGAGAAAGGCACTCATGCGAGAGCGTTCTGATGCTTTTATTGCACTAGCTGGTGGCTTTGGCACTCTCGAGGAAATACTCGAAGTGATTACGCTTAAACAACTCGACTATCACAATAAGCCGATTGTATTCATTAATACCGATGGTTTCTACGATGATTTAATTCGTCAATTTGAAAAATCATATGTCGAAAATTTTGCTAAACCCATTTACAGAGAACTCTACTACATTGCTGCCAATGCTGCCGATGCCATGATGTATCTCTTAAATTATTCCGAAAATCCAATCGAAAGCAAATGGTTTGAGGTGCCAAGAAATTAACCATCTGCAATTGCATTGTTTACCTCACTTCTCACCTAAATTCTTGCTCAATAATTTCATAAGTCATGATATCGCAAAGCATGCCTCTGATTTTTATTACTGAATAAGCAACAGAAATTATAACGAACAATGGGCTCGCGAGGGGGGCATCAGGGGGATGATTTAGAAATTTCTGAGCCATAATAGGTGAGAAAAGCAAGCGTTTTATCCTTACAATAAACGATACAATAAACGATAAACGATAAAGTTAATCGGAGGCGGTTAATATGCTAATTACAATTGAAGATGTTGTTTCTGTAAGTGCCAATCGATTAAGTGAGTTCTCTTTTTTATGGTTTATTACAGGATCTAGGATTAATGCATATTTTAGCAGGTGATAATATTTTTTACATAGGTATTACTTAAATGCATGGTGTATATAAAATAAAACATTACAAGCTGATTTGTAGCGCTTGAAGGAAGTAGACTTGCTATTTGTTTGTTAATTTCTTATTAATTATCGGTTAATTACTCAACTACCACCAATCGATTTAAAGTGGGTAGAAAAAATAGTTCGTAAACTTGTATGCATTAAGATTCTTATCGGAATATGATAACTTAATTAAAACAAGATCACACTATAAAACAAATCATTCTCATTTTATCAGTACTGTTATCTACGCTCCATTCCTGCAACGATAACAATGTGGAAGCTGTCAAAGTAAACCTGTTAATCAGCAGCACCGTCGGTGGCAAAGCCATAGGAGCAGGCGATTACGAAATAGGTAGCGAAGTAGAACTCAAAGCCCTGCCAATCGAAGGCTATACTTTTGTGCATTGGCAAGACCAAGCCGGAAATATCATGTCAACCAATGCTTATCACACTTTCATCATCAAAGAAGACACAAAAATATCGGCAACATTTGCTTTGAAAAAGTTTAGCGTCCGGCTTACTACCATAGGAGAAGGAATAGGTACTGTTTCTGGCGACGGCGAATATGATTTGGGCAAAACGGTAGAGCTAGTGGCTCAAGCAGGGATAAATTCAGAATTTGTGGCATGGCTCGATAACGATGGCAACGAAGTATCGAAGTTATACAGACATATTTTTGTCATAGAGAAGGACACTGAACTCAAAGCGCAATTTGATATAGTAAAGCACGATATAACTGTTTCAAAAACCGGAGGAGGAACCGTCTCTGGGTCCAAGCAATATGTGCACGGAAGCACCGCAACACTCATCGCAGTAGCCGAAATAGGATATGAGTTTGATAAATGGACTGATAATGCAGGGGTAACACTGTCAACAAACTCTACTTACTCTTTTACAGTTGATGGCGATAGAAATATTAATTGTGTATTTAAGAAAAAAACGTACACCGTGAAATTTAATAACGTGTCATCTTCTTCTTTCACGATCACTATGAATGGTGGAAATCCTATTGTTTGGGGGAAAAGTTATTCTTTCTCTTATGGTGAAACTTTGCATGTTCAATCAAGAGTACCGCTTGTTATTGCAAATTACCCATATGAGGAGGTTAGCGGATCTGCTTACAACGAATATGACTATTACATTGAGGTGAAAGAAAACATGAATATTTCAATTGAATTAATCCCTGAAGGAATCCCAGAAATTAGTTTTTAATTAGAGACGGAACAAAATACAGTAGTTATTCTTTTTTAGAAATTCCCTAAAATCGGATTAAAAGTAAAAACACATATGAAGCCATTAAATATAATGCTTGTCATCGCACTGCTCCTGTTTACGTGTGCAGCATGCAACGACAATTTTCAAAGCGAAGCCCTTCCAGAGGAGGAAACTGAAATTAATGCCGAACAGAGAGATGCGGAAATTAAGGCTTTTTTAAATAATGTGTCGAATTTAGAGACGAAAGAAACTAAAACGAAAAGTAAATTACTCATCGGAACAAAAACAAGTGAACCGATGAATATCGGTGGAGAGTACTACATACCTACACTAAAAACATATGCATTAGAAGGCTTTGAACAAATATCAGCCGATCGGAAGATGACCAGTTTCCTCGATGTTATTTGGCCGGGAAATATCATTCAGGGCAACTCTGTCAATGATGTTGGACTAAGTGTTGTGCCCCTAAACCTATTCAGGAAGCCCGGCGTGATTTATCTTTCCGTGATATCAGGGAAGAACATGAATTATTCAAGAAATATTGACAGCTTCACGGCCAGTAATGTCAACCAAGCAATGAACGACATTATGGCTGAGCATGGCTTTAAGGATCTTCCTGCTAATATAACATATACCATGGATGATGTGAGGTGCGAGGAAGAAGTGGCGTTTAATATGAATCTGGATTTGTCAACCTTCAATCGGCAGGGTGGATCTGAATGTTCGGCTGAC
>JBKEAC010000124.1:0-20106 GCA_047971925.1 Mangrovibacterium sp. | reverse complement strand
TGAAGTGCATCTAATGCTAATTTCTGTACATGGAATCTATCCGTTACTAGCTGAGCGCAAGGAAAGCTTCGAGATGCAATCTTATTCATAGCTCCAGCCATATCCAATGTTATCTCCTTTACTCGTCTGCGTTTGGAACGAGGTATATTCATTAAAACTTTGATTACATCATCAGCGGAAGTACCTTTTATCATAGCAACTAACGCTCCTTTCTTTCCTTTGGCATCTTTGTTAGTGATAACCGTATATAGACATCGCTGATGATGTAAAAGCCAATGCAATGAGTAAGTTCAATCAATTATAATATTGTTATGTTCGAAATATTAATTCTGCAGAAGACGGCATATCACAATATAGTGTGATTTTCGACATCTCTGATATTTATTATCTAGCAACCCTCATCAAAATCCCAATATCTTGTGATTTATCTTGTGAGTGTCCTCGGAAAAGATTATTTTTGCATCTAAATCCCATTATAGTGTGATTATGGAGAAGATAGGAAATATCATAAAAGAGCGTAGGAAAATTCTTTCAATTACGCAAAGAGAGCTTGCTGCCTTATCTGGAGTAGGCATTAATACACTCACTAAAATTGAACGGGGGGAAGCTAATCCTTCCTTAAAAATAGTGATTAATATCTTGAACACACTTGGATTGGAGATGGATATCAAAATAAAGACCAACAAAGCCTAAGTAAGCAATAAAAGAGATGAGAAAAGCAAATGTATATTTAAATGGAATACTGGCTGGAGAATTGATAGAACTCTCTGCTCGAGAATATATATTCAGGTATGTGGATAATTATTTCTACGATACGACTAAAACGGCTATCAGTTTGACTTTACCAAAAACGCAACAAGAATATCATTCCGCCTATCTATTCCCATTCTTCTTTAATATGCTATCAGAGGGAAGTAACAGGATTATGCAATCAAGATTGCTTCACATAGACGAGAAAGACCACTTTGGAATTTTAGTAGCTACAGCCCAAAATGATGTGACCGGAGCCATAACAGTTAAACTCGTAACAGAATGAAAGAGATAGTTAATTGCCCATCCACTCTGGCTGCCGGGTATGACACATATAGTTCGGCTGCTCTGAAAAGAGTATTTGATAAGCATAAAGTTTCTCACCTGCTTCCTTATGAATCTATAGAACAGAATGAGGACGATGCAAAACTTTTTATGGAAAATAAAAAACGCATTTCTATATCAGGCGTGCAAAGCAAATATTCTATGATTATCAAGGGAGAGGAGCTTAATCTAACTCCTGAAGGAGAACAGGGACACTATATATTGAAACCCAGACCTGCCGAGATACGGAATCCGCAAGAGTGTGCTGCCAACGAAAACTTGACTATGCAAATCGCAGAACAGGTATTCAAATTGGAAACAGCCGCCAATGGATTATGTTTCTTTCAAGGAGGAGAAATTGCATATATTACAAAGCGATTTGATATTTCTCCCGATGGCAGTAAATACAAAGTGGAAGATTTTGCTTCGTTAGCCAGGGTAACCTCGGAGAATGCCGGAGTAAACTACAAATATGATTATAGCTATGAAGAAGTGGCAACCCTAATAAAGACGTATTTACCAGCTTGGCCGGTGGAGCTGTTGAAGTTCTATCGTCTAATACTTTTCAACTTCCTATTTTCCAACGGAGATGCCCACTTGAAGAATTTTTCAGTCATAGATATGGGTGAGAACGATTTCCGCTTAACTCCCGCTTATGACCTATTAAACACCAAAATCCATGTAGACGATGCAGATTTTGCTTTGGATAAAGGCTTATTCAAAGAAGATAGGAAGGAATTTTTTAAAGGAGGAGAAGCAAATGGCATATCTTTCAGACATTTTGGTATACTAATAGGATTGCCAGAGAAAGTAGTTGACAAGGAATTATCTGTTTTTGCAACAAAATACCCTCTGATAGATGAATTAATAACTAATTCATTTTTATCTGAAAAGATCAAAAGGCAATATACTATGCTTTACCAAACAAAGAGAAATAGACTTGCTGATATGAAAATCTAATTTAGGCATTATGAATCTAATTAATACCATATCTGAAACCGTAAGCATTTATGATAATCTGAACAAACGATGGGAAAACGATACTTGTGCTACAGATTTATATCAGGTTTACAGACAAACGGAATACAGGGATGCGTTTGAAAAATTGAAAGATATTAATTTTGAAAGCCTGATTCCTACTTTGAAAATCGAAGCACAAACGCGTCTGCAGAATCTTTCAACGCTAAGATTAAAGACTTCAGAAGAAAGTTCAGAGGCGTTGCTGATGTTAAATACTTCCTATTCAGATTGTCAAAAATTTATGCATAAAACCAACTTTTACTGGTGATCCGGATTATTGATCCCAGAAAACAAACATGGAAATCAAAATCAATCAATGCAAACTTTAATATTTTAACATTTCCGTAGGGTAATGCGTTCCAAAGTCGAATAATCGAATATCCAAAAAGCCAAAAATCGCATTGTTTTTTTTGTAAATTTGCAAGCAAAATTAAAGCCTCAAAAAGCTCCATCATGTCGCAATCAAATCACGCTGAATTACTTCTACCTGCTGGAAGTGTCGATTCTTTTCGTGCCGCCATTCGTGGAGGCGCAAATGCCATTTACTTAGGATTAAAACAATTCAACGCCCGTGTGCGTGCCACCAATTTTGGCAGCGACCAACTAGCTGCCATCATGCATGAGGCACATAATCACAACGTGAAAATATACATCACACTCAACACCGTCATTAAAAATAACGAACTACCCCAACTACTCAATTTCTTGGCAACTCTCGAAGCCAATCAGGTCGATGCCATCATCATTCAAGATTGGGGCGTTTATCATTTAGCCAAAAAGCACTTCCCGAAATTAGCCTTACATGCAAGCACCCAAATGGCAAACCACAATTCAATCGGCGTGAACCACGCTCAAAAATTAGGCTTTCATCGTTGCGTACTTGCCCGCGAACTTTCAATGCCCGAACTCAAACAAATTGCTCAAACAACATCTTGCGAACTCGAAGTATTTGTTCATGGCGCTCTGTGCTACTCCTTTTCGGGCATGTGCTTCTTTAGCAGTTTCGTGGGCGGACGGGGTGCAAACCGCGGTATGTGCAGCCAAGCTTGCCGCATGGACTATCAATGCAAAGGAAAAAAAATGCTCCCTTTTAACCTGAAAGACAACGAGCAAATCGAACAAATCATCCAACTTCAACAACTAGGAATTCACTCCCTGAAAGTTGAAGGCAGAATGAAATCGGCAGAATATGTCCACCGCGTGGGAAAAGCCTATCGACTTGCGCTCGACACCGAAAAAACAAACATTGCAAAAGAAATATTACAACACGATTTCGCCCGAAATAAAACAAGCTATTTCTTGGGTGCCGATTTAAGCAATGCCATAGCTACCGATTCAAACACAGGCATATACTTAGGGCGTGTCCTTACTTCTTCAAGCAAAGAAATTCTTTTCGAAAGCAGCGAAACACTGCAAGAAGGCGACCGACTACGCATTCAAAAACGCAAAAGCAAAAACACCATCAACACACGTGTGGAAAATATTTCGCAACAAAACAAGCAAGCCAAAATTGCAAATATTTGCACCGAAACCATCGCGCATGGCGACATGGTGTTCTGGATTGGAAGAAAAGAAGAAAACTTTCCTTCAAGACTAATGAATGTAACGCCCATCGACAAAAAAATAAACCCAAAAATTGCTAATCAATGGCTCGCCGACATTCATAAAAAGAGCTCAAAAACAACCGAAAACAACATCTTCATGCGAATCGACAACCTTCAATGGCTCGAATTCATTCGCCCCGAAGAACTAACACTCCTCGCACTTTCGTTAAGCAAAAGAGAATGGATAAACTTTAACTACGAACGAAAATTCATTCAAAAAAACTTATCGAAAGTAGCACTCGAATTACCAAAATTTATTGCCGAAGGTGCCATTGACGATTGGAAAAAAATCATCGAAACAGCACATCAAAACGGACTGCAAAATTTCGTTATCAGCCACCTATCGCAAAAAGAGCTTCTCCCAAAAAATTGCAAAATCACTTGCAACGAGCAGGTTTATGCCTTCAACGATGCCGCCGCTCATTTCCTTTCACAGCAAGCAAACAATTTTAGCTACCCGCTTGAAAATGACTGGCAAAACTTATCGAGCATGAAAAACACCCAAGGCATTTTCTTCGTCTTTTTCCGCCCCGAACTCTTCTACTCTCGCATGCCCATCAAAATCAAAAATTCCGAATTCGAAGACATGCACGGCGGAAAATACCACACTTGCGTGAAAGATGGCATCACAATCACCATCCCAACTCAACCTGTGAGCCTCACTCAACACCGACAAAAACTCGAAAATGCCGGCTTCCACCAATTCATGTTCGACCTAAAACACCAAACACCAAACCCCAAACTACTAAAACAATTATTCATAAACTTCAAAAACAGCGTCGCCATGCCCGAAAGCACCAATTTCAACTTCAACAAAGAAATGTATTAACTCACTTGGGCGCATCGGCATTTCACCACAACAATGCCCGCCAACAGAGCTAGGAAGGCATAGTGAGAAATGCCTGCACCTCCCAAAAAGTGGAAAGCGAATTTTGATAATTTTGGGTTAAAGCATAAAAATATTCATCTTTGTATTTTAAAAAAAAACACCCCCGAATTTAATTGGTAAGCAACAAACAGTTGTAAATCTATTTACGAAAAGTGACTGGTGTTTTATTTAAAGAGATTTCTAAAAATTTATAGTTGAAAACTGAACACATAAAAAATCATGCAAAATAAATTAGAACACATCACAGCCGATTTAGCAAACTTTGCTTGGGGCTACCCCCTATTATTTCTTTTAGTGGGCGGAGGGTTATACTTCCTAATTAGCTCACGCTTTGCTCCTTTCCGCTATTTGGGACATGCTATTGAAATTGTGCGTGGAAAATACGACGACGCAAGTGAAGCCGGACAGTTATCTCACTATGAAGCCTTAGCAACTGCCATTGCCGGAACTGTGGGCATGGGGAACGTGGCTGGGGTTGCGGTGGCAATAAGCATGGGAGGTCCTGGCGCTATCTTTTGGATGTGGGTTTCAGCGCTCGTGGGTGTTGCTACCAAGTTTTTTACCTGCTCACTTGCTGTAATGTATCGAGGAAAGGATTCAAATGGAGAAATCCAAGGCGGACCGATGTATTGGATGACTGTCGGCATGAGCAAAGGCTGGCGACCGGTGGCGGTATTTTTTGCGGTGATGGCAATGATTGCTGTGCTGCCGATTTTTAATGCGAATCAGCTCACTCAAGTGATTTGCGAAGTGTGTCTTGCACCTCAAGGAATTCCCACCGGAACCACCACCAAACTCCTTGTTGGCGCGATGTTGGCCACCATTGTGGGTGTGGTTGTGGTGGGCGGAATTAAGCGAATTGGCGAGGTAACCGGAAAGCTCGTTCCCATCATGGTGATTGCTTATGTGGCTGCCGTGCTATATATAATTGTTTCAAATGCGTCGCAAATTATTCCTAGCTTCAAACTTATTTTCATTGATGCTTTCACCGCCTCATCGGTGATGGGTGGTGCTGTGGGTGCCCTCATTATTACGGGGATTCGTCGTGCCGCTTTTTCCAACGAAGCCGGCATGGGCACCGCTCCCATGGCTCATGGAGCTGCTAAAACCAACGAGCCAATCCGTGAAGGTTTAGTGGCAATGCTTGGTCCAATCATTGACACAATTATCGTTTGCACCATGACAGCCCTAGCTTTAATTATCACTGGTGTGTGGCAAAACAACGAAGCACAAGGAATTACACTCACTGCACAAGCTTTCGAGCAAAGCATTCCTTTTGGCAACTATGTGCTGATGGTTTGTGTGTTCTTTTTCTCACTCTCCACCATGTTTGCTTTCCCGTATTATGGTGCAAAATGCATGAATTTCCTCTTCGGAGCGCACCGTGCACATTATTATAATTATATCGTGCTCGTGCTCATTGTTGTCGGTTCTGCCATGGCAATGAGCACCGTTGTAAACATCATCGACATTGCCTATGCTCTCATGGCATTCCCCACCATGATTAGTGCGCTCATTCTTTCTCCAAAAGTGCGAGCAGCTGCCAAAGATTATTTCAGGAGAATGAAAGAAAGTAATTTTAGGTAGTTGCCCCTTAAAAACTATTTATCACTCCATTGTTCTACAACAGATTCGTTGAGATATTTTGAAGATGATATTAAAAAATACTGGGATACCTTGGCGGAATTAAATCAGCGCATTTTTAATCCGTTAAATAACAATTAACCTTTAAAGGACCAAAAATCGTTGCTAAAACACTTCTTATTACATTATAAATTGAAGCTTAACTTACCTCATGCGGAAAAATGTCGCTAATTAAGTTTGCTTAAAACACCATTTCAAAATAAAAATGGACCAATATGCTTTTTTTAAACACACAAGAGAAGAACCAACAATAAGATCTTAAGGCAGATCATCGCTTACTATGAAGGATTGATAGGAGATACTATCAATGTTATGTTGGTAGCTGCATATAACTTCAAAAGAGCCATGAGGGTTCTTTGTTTGTTGCTAAAGAAAACAGCGTAACATTCTTGGATAAATAAATCTCGCTGAACTATACTTATTAAAGAGCGACTAAATAGAAACATCATTTTTGCTGTGTTTTTTTTTAAGGAAAATAGAACAGCGGATTGAAATACTTTTTTAGCTTTGCTACAAAAATTGAAAATAAGGTAATGAAACGACGAATAATTTTTTTGTGCTTACTTCTTGCTCAGGGATTGAGTTTTGCACAAGAGCCAGTTTCGGCTCTGCAAGACACGGTTTCTAAATCGAGGATTGATTCCCTTCATGCTGAAGAGGTAAAGAATTTGCAAGATAGAATTGCAAAATATAAATTAATGCAAGATCGTTTAGATGAGTTGGAAATTCAGCGGGAGAATGATTCTATTCACTCGGCAATTTTACAAGCGGAAGTTACGCGCTTGAGTGGGATTACTAACGTATCGGACAATGACACCACGGAGTTGAATTCGGTTGAAATTAAGCGGAATTTAATTAAATCGAGGATGAAAGTAGCGATTGATTTGTCAGATGATTTGTATTATGATTCTCTTGGCGCTCCAGTGTTGAGTGAGTTTGGCGATACGCTTTTCTTGTTGCATGCGCATGGCGGAGGAATGACAGCATCGGAACGAGCTGTGCTAGTGTCGAGAAAGATTAAGCAGCTTGGCGATGATGATTTTTTTGAATCGGGCAAAATGGAGTTGTTTGAGAAGAATGGTTCCTATGATTTGCGCTATGATGATTTAATATTAATGAATGTTTCGGCAGGCGATGCGAAGGTCTATGGTTTATCGGCGAAGCGTTTGGCTGTGGATTATGAGTGGATTATTATAGATGCCGTGACAGTAGCTCGGCAGGAGGGAACGCTATTGAAATGGGTGTTTCGAATTGGTTTAGCCATTGTGGTGCTGCTTATTTCAATGTTGATTATTAAACTGGTTGGGAAAGGCTATGATAAATTGTTGCTCAGGGTGGAGGAGCGCAAAGAGAGTTGGTTTAAAGATTTATCATATCGGAATTATACCTTCATGACTGCCGATCAGGAGCTCAAAGGGACTTTTTTCGTGTTGAGGTTACTAAGCTGGGGTTTGTATATCATGTTTTTCTATCTCACTTTGCCCGCTTTGTTTAGTATTTTTCCTTTCTCACGAGGTTGGGCCGATGTGTTGTTTCGATTGATTTGGTCGCCTTTCAGAAGTATCTTTGTTGCGGTTTGGAATTACGTTCCTAATTTGTTTAGTATTTTTGTTATTTACTTCATCATGCGCTATGTGGTGAAGTTTGTGAAGTATATTTTTCTAGAAATAGAGACAGGCAAGTTGAAAGTTTCGGGCTTTCATATCGATTGGGCTTATCCCACCTATCAAATTGTGAGTTTCTTGCTCTATGCGTTTATGTTTGTCATGATATTCCCTTATTTGCCAGGCTCTGATTCGGGAATCTTCAAGGGGGTTTCCATGTTTTTGGGGCTTTTGCTTTCATTGGGTTCATCATCGGCAATATCGAACATGGTTTCCGGTTTGGTAATTACTTACATGCGACCGTTCATGATTGGCGATCGCATTAAAATTAATGATGTTTCGGGCGATGTAATTGAAAAGACACTTTTAGTTACACGAATTAAGACGGTAAAAAATGAGATTATTACCATTCCAAATTCATCGATACTAACAGGGAATACCACCAACTTCACTTTTGAAGCAAGAAATAAAGGTCTGATTATTTATACCTCGGTTACTATCGGTTATGATGTGCCTTGGAAGGAAATGCATGCGGCGTTGCTTGAAGCTGCCTCAAGAACTGAATTGCTGCAAAAGGAGCCTGTGCCATTTGTGTTGCAGACGAGTTTGGAGGATTTCTATGTGGCTTATCAGTTGAATGCTTACACGAAGGAGGCGGGTAAGCAAGCAATCATTTATTCGAACTTACATGCTAACATTCAAGACGTGTGCAATGAGCGTGGCATTGAAATTCTGTCGCCTCATTATCGTGCTGCTCGCGATGGAAGCACAACAACAATACCGGCAAATTATTTACCAGCCGACTATGTTGCGCCTAGTTTTAAGGTTGAACTGAATGATGGCAAAATGAAGTAGGGAAAGAAAGTTTTGTAATGTTTTTTTAAAGAAGAGTTTAATCGGCTGCGATTGAACTCTTCTTTTTTTTTGCCAAATGATTAATAGTTTATTGACGATTCGTCGATATTTATTAGTAAATTTTTAGAAATGCCATTTAATTCATTTCTTTTTCATGCTTTAATGATTTTCTTTATTGCGAAATGTGAAATTAAAGTGAAATATGTTTTGAATTTAGTAAAAAGTAATTTGATTGTTTTTGTTTTAAAATTAAATTTTCATATTTGTGAAATAAACATTTTAGATATGCGCTTTTTCAGTAACAAATCAATATCAAGCATTATTATTCTCTTTCTCATTCAGAAGGAGGCAAGAGAATGGTGATTGTTTGTGAATAAAGATATCATGCGACCATTCTCTTTTTAGAGGATGGTTTTTTTTGAACTAAAAATAACGGATAAATATGAGTGATAAACTATACATTTTTGATACCACATTGCGCGATGGGGAGCAGGTGCCAGGTTGCCAATTGAACACCATTGAGAAAATTGAAGTGGCTCGTGCACTCGAAGAATTGGGCGTTGATGTCATTGAGGCTGGTTTTCCAGTGTCTAGTCCGGGTGATTTTAATTCAGTAGTTGAAATATCGAAGGCAGTTACTTGGTCGACTGTTTGTGCGCTTACACGAGCTGTTGAAAAAGACATTGATGTGGCAGCTGAAGCTTTGAAATATGCAAAACGTGGGCGCATTCACACAGGCATAGGCACATCGCCACACCACATTAAGTATAAGCTTAATTCAAATGAAGATGAGATTGTGGAGCGTGCCGTTCGAGCGGTGAAATATGCCAAACGCTATGTGGAAGATGTGGAATTTTACGCTGAAGATGCCGGGCGAACCGACAATGTTTATTTGGCGCGTGTGGTTGAGGCTGTCATTAAAGCCGGAGCTACTGTGATAAATATTCCCGACACCACCGGCTATACTATGCCTCATGAGTTCGGAGCTAAAATTAAATACCTCATCGACCATGTGCCTAATGTGCATCGGGCAATTCTTTCAACTCATTGTCACAACGATTTGGGTATGGCAACAGCCAACACGGTGTTGGGAATTATTAATGGAGCACGCCAAGCGGAAGTTACAATCAATGGAATTGGCGAACGAGCTGGAAACACCTCGTTGGAAGAAGTAGTGATGACTTTAAAATCGCGCTATAAAGAATTGGGAATTGAAACGGGCATTAACACCACAAAACTTTATAAAACGAGTCGAATGGTTTCAACCATGATGAACATGCCTGTGCAACCTAACAAAGCTATTGTGGGGAGGAATGCTTTTGCACATTCATCGGGCATTCATCAAGATGGCGTGTTGAAAGAGCGAGAGACCTATGAAATCATTGACCCTGCCGATGTGGGTATTAATGAATCGGTCATCGTGCTATCGGCAAGGAGTGGACGGGCTGCGCTAAAGCATCGACTAGAGTTATTGGGCTATGAGTTAACGCAAGAACAGCTAGATAATGTCTATTCGAAATTTCTCGATTTGGCAGATCGTAAAAAAGATTTCAACGATGATGATGTCGTTTCATTGCTCGATGGGGTGGAGAAAAAAGATCGAAGAATTTCGTTGGCTCATTTGCAAGTGGTTTCTGGAAAATCATTGCAACCCATGGCATCGGTGAAGTTGAATGTGGCTGGAGAAATGTTTGAAGCCTCATCGCTTGGGAACGGACCTGTTGATGCTGCCATTCGTGCTGTGAAGCAAATCATTCAGAAAAAGCTCAGAATTGAGGAGTTTTTAATTCAAGCTATCACGCATGGTAGCGACGACATGGGGAAGGTTCACATGGAGCTCGATTTTGAAGGAATTAAATATTATGGTTTTGCCGCAAATACCGATATAATTACGGCTTCGGTGGAGGCCTTCATTGATGCAGTGAATAAGATTAGTCCATCATAGATTCCTTGAAGATGAGGAATTCGTTCGATAAAATATACAGTAAAAATAAATAAAAACAGTGCCTCTTTATTGCTCTTCTTGTGTGATGGAGGACGTCTTAATTGTATGAAAACACTTTTTGATAAAATATACGACGCCCACGTGGTGAAGCAAGTTCCCGATGGACCAAATGTGCTATATATAGATAGGCACTACATTCATGAAGTAACCAGTCCGGTGGCATTTCTTGGATTGAAGAAACGAGGATTGAAAGTCTTTCGTCCTGAGCAAACAACGGCTACTCCCGACCATAATGTTCCAACCGAAAAGCAGCACTTGCCTATTGTTGAAGAGCTTTCGAGAAATCAGTTGAAAACTTTAGAGCTTAATTGCGTTGAGCATGGCATTGTTCATCACGGATTAGGAACCAGCACGCATGGAGTGGTGCATATCATTGGACCTGAATTGGGATTAACGCAACCTGGCATGACCATCGTTTGTGGCGATTCGCACACTTCCACGCACGGAGCGTTTGGCTCAATTGCATTTGGAATCGGAACAAGCGAAATAGAAATGGTGTTTGCAAGTCAGTGTGTCATGCAGCCTAAGCCAAAAACAATGAGAATTACTGTAAATGGTAAACTCGCCGAAGGAGTAACAGCGAAAGATATGGCGCTTTATGTTATAGCGAAGATTTCAACTAGTGGAGGAACTGGCTATTTTATCGAATATGCAGGTTCGGCGGTTACTAATTTGAGCATGGAAGGGCGCATGACGCTCTGCAATATGAGTATTGAGTGTGGAGCTCGTGGTGGCATGGTGGCGCCCGATGAAACAACCTTTAACTATGTGAAGCAAACACCTCATGCACCAAAAGGAAAAGAATGGGATGAAAAACTTGCTTACTGGAAAACCCTCAAAACCGATGAGGGAGCAACTTTCGATGAAGAGTTATCTTTCAATGCAGCCGACATTAGTCCCATGATTACCTATGGCACAAACCCGGGCATGGGTGTTGCTGTCGATGCCTACATTCCCATGGGAAATCACTTGAACGGAGCCGATAAAGCTAGCTATTTGAAATCGTTGGAATACATGGATTTTCATGCAGGCGATAAAATGATTGGGAAGAAAGTGGATTATGTGTTTGTGGGAAGTTGCACAAATGGGCGCATTGAAGATTTTAGAGCTTTTGCGCAGGCGGTGAAGGGGAAACAAAAAGCTCCTCATGTTGTGGTGTGGTTAGTGCCTGGATCAAAAGCGGTGGAACGTCAGATTATTGCTGAAGGGCTAGATAAAATATATGAAGCAGCAGGTATGACGTTGCGACAACCAGGATGTTCGGCTTGTTTGGCAATGAATGAAGATAAAATACCCGAGGGAAAGTATTCGGTATCTACATCAAATAGAAACTTTGAAGGACGACAAGGACCCGGAGCTAGAACCATGTTGGCTAGTCCGCTAACAGCAGCGGCGGCAGCAATAGCAGGAGTAATTGCAGATCCAAGAGGATTTTAAGAATGACATAAACGAAGGTATAATAACAAACAACTATTTAAATGGCATACGATAAATTTACTAAGATAACATCTTCGGCAGTTCCGCTTCCAATTGAAAATGTCGATACCGATCAAATTATTCCCGCTCGATTTTTGAAAGCAGTGGAGCGCAAGGGTTTTGGCGATAATCTTTTCCGCGATTGGCGATATGACAAGCAGAATAAAGTCGTTGAAACGTTTCCTCTAAACGATGAAAAATATAGTGGTTCGATTTTAATTACTGCTAAGAACTTTGGTAGCGGATCAAGTAGGGAACATGCTGCCTGGGCTATTTATGATTACGGATTCCGCGTGGTGGTGTCGAGTTTCTTTGCCGATATCTTTAAAGGAAATGCACTAAACAACGGACTACTTCCTGTGGTGGTGAGTGTTGATTTTCTTGCGCAGATTTTTGCTGCAATTGAAAAAAATCAGGCAACAAAGTTTGAGGTCGATTTAGCAAAACAAACCTTTACGATTGTAGAAACGGGGGAAACGGAGTCGTTCGAGATTAATGGCTACAAAAAACATTGTTTGCAAAACGGATTAGATGATATCGACTATCTTGTTGATTTGAAACGCTCGATTGAGCAGTTTGAAAAAATCTAACAATTGAAAGCGGTTCTTGGGAGAGAGACATTTGAAATATAGCGAAAGGAATCCATTGCTTGTCTAATGAAAGGCTATATAGAAATCTCCTTTATTGATTGTTCGCTTTAAAAGTAAGTAAAATGAATAGACTACAAATCATGGATACCACACTCCGAGATGGTGAGCAAACATCGGGGGTTTCCTTTTCTGCAAGCGAAAAGCTCAGTGTGGTCAAGGTGTTGTTGGAAGATGTGAGAGTTGATTATGTGGAGGTGGCATCAGCAAGGGTGTCGGATGGTGAATTGGAAGCAGCGCAGAACATTATGAAGTGGGCGGCCGATAAATCATATCTTCATCGAATAGAAATTTTAGGATTTGTTGATGGTGATGCCTCGATTGATTGGGTGAAGCGTGTGGGTGGAAAGGTGCTGAATTTATTATCGAAAGGTTCGTTGAATCATGTGATGTTTCAGTTGAATCAAACGCCACAAGAGCATATTGAAAATATAAAACAAGTTGTGCATCGTGCTTCTGCTGAAGGATTGCTCGTGAATTTGTATTTAGAAGACTGGTCGAATGGCATGATTAATTCAAAAGATTATGTCCACTTTTTAATGAATGAATTGCAGAAGCTCCCCATTCAGCGCATCATGTTGCCCGATACTTTGGGAGTGCTTAATCCCGACGATACCTATGCTTTTTGTAAAGAAATGGTTGATGCGTATCCGCATGTGAACTTCGATTTTCATCCGCATAACGACTATGATTTGGCAATTGCTAATGTTTATCAGGCTTTGAAAGCTGGTGTTAAATGTATTCACACAACTGTCAATGGATTGGGCGAGCGAGCTGGAAATGCGCCGCTTTCGAGTGTGGTGGGCGTGATAAAAGACATGTTGAAACTTGAGCTTAGTATAAATGAAAGCATGCTGACTCGTGTTTCGCGTTTGGTGGAGAGCTTCTCGGGCATTCGCATTCCCGGAAACAAACCCCTTGTTGGTGAGTTTGTCTTCACGCAATGTAGCGGTGTGCATGCTGATGGCGATAATAAAAAGAATCTGTATTTTAATGCTCTTCTGCCTGAGCGATTCGGAAGAACTCGCTCTTATGCTTTGGGTAAAACTTCCGGACGAGCAAATATAAAAGCTAATCTTGCCGATATCGGAGTGGAGCTTTCGCCTGTGCAATTGAAAATGGTTACCGACCGTGTGATTGAGCTTGCCGATCATAAAGAATCGGTTACTGTTGATGATTTGCCGTTTATTGTGGCTGATGTTTTGCAAGAAAGATTAGAGATTAAAGTGTTTCTCGAAAACTACGCATTAACTCATGCAAAGGGCATTAAGCCAATGGCAACAGTATGTCTGAATATTAATGGAAAATCATATGAGGCTGCTTCTTCAGGAGAAGGACAGTATGATGCATTTGCTCATGCGGTGAAGATTATCTACGAACGATTGAGTAAACCTTTTCCTAAATTGATCGATTACTCGGTGAGCATTCCTCCTGGTGGGCAAACCGATGCGTTGGTGGAAACAATCATTACTTGGAAATCGGATAGGGAGTTTAAAACAAGAGCTCTCGATCCTGATCAAACGGCTGCGGCTATTAAAGCAACGATTCGCATGCTAAACATGATTGAAGAATGATGTTCTTGGCAATGAAAAAACAAATTATTGATATTGACAATAGAAAGATATGAAATTAAAACTAGCAGTATTGGCGGGCGATGGCATTGGTCCGGAGATAGTGGAACAAGCCATGAAATCAGTGAAAGCTGTGGCTCTGAAATTTAAACATGAATTAGAATATGAACATGCCCTTACTGGAGCGGCAGCAATTGAGGCTGTGGGAGAACCGTATCCGCTTGAAACGCATGAGTTATGCATGAATGCCGATGCGGTACTCTTTGGTGCTATTGGGCATCCTAAGTTTGATAATAATCCGAAAGCTACAGTTCGTCCTGAACAGGGCTTATTGAAAATGCGCAAAGATTTGGGATTGTATGCTAACATTCGACCAGTTGAATCGTTCGAATCGCTTTTGCATAAATCGCCGCTTCGTCGTGATTTAGTCGATGGCGCAAACTTCATGTGCATTAGAGAACTAACGGGAGGAATTTACTTTGGTGAAAAAGGGCGGAAAGATGATGGTAATGTGGCATTCGATAACTGCGTGTATTCTCGTCATGAAGTGGAAAGAATATTGAAACTTGCCTATGATTTTGCCGCTAAAAGAAAGAAGAAACTCACCGTGGTCGATAAGGCAAATGTTCTTGAAACATCGCGTTTGTGGCGTGAGGTGGCTCAAGAAATGGCACCAAACTATCCCGATATCACTACGGAATACATGTTTGTTGATAATGCAGCAATGCAAATTATTCAATGGCCGAAGAATTTCGATGTGATGGTTACTGAAAATATGTTCGGCGACATTCTAACCGATGAAGCCTCGGTCATCACTGGTTCATTAGGATTGCTACCATCAGCTTCAGTGGGTATTCACACGTCGGTTTTTGAACCCATTCATGGTTCTTATCCGCAAGCGGCAGGAAAAAATATTGCCAATCCGATTGCAACAATTCTGTCGGCTGCTATGATGTTTGAATACGCTTTCAACTTAAAGGAAGAAAGTGAAATCATTCGCAAAGCGGTTGCTGCCTCAATGGAATCGGGTGTGGTAACGGTTGATATTGCTGAAGGGAAATCTTATAGTACATCGGAAGTGGGCGATTGGATTGCCAATTGGATTACCAATAACTAAAAGAAGTTTTCAGAACTAAATGAAAAGGGAAGAGCGTTGCAAAACAATGTTCTTCCCTTTTTTTTGAGCAAAATAAAGCTGCTCTGAATCCTCAGAACAGCTTGGTTTTATATTTTTAATGACGTGCTTGATAAAAGCAAGCAATGAAGAGTTTTCAGATTACTTTTTAACGCTATAGCTATAACTCTCGTTCGAGTTTCCAAAAATAACCTGATAGTTTCCTTTTGTTACCTTTCCGAAATTAATTCCTTCGTTCACTGCAAAATCGGTATTGATTTCTTTAGAATAGACAACATTGTCATTTTCGTTGTAAACGGTGATTGTCATCGGTTCATCTTCATAATTTAAATACGCAACTCGAAGCACATTGTCACGATAAGTGAAAACCGGAGCCGATGCATAGCGATAGTCGCCAATCAAGATGCTACCATTAACAATTGAAAACTTACGCTCAGCTTTGCTGTCGGTGTTGCTAGCTAATAAAGCATAGTTTCCGTCTTCCAAGTTAACAAGGTCGAGCACTTTCTGAAAATTTCCCGATTTGTCGGTTTTTGTTTCATAGATAATTTGTCCCTCTTCATTTTTAAGTTTCAAACGATAAACATCGTTACTCTTAGTTTGAATTGAAACGGCAACTTTTTTTCCAGAGATTGGAATTAAGCCCACTTGCGTGTCGCCATTATTACCTGCTGATGCCATGTTTGCCGATGCTACAAGGGCAATTGCTACTAAAATTCTTTTTACAATTTTCATAATCATATTTTTTTTGGTGTTACTTTAGGTGACTTCTAAAAATTAGTTTTTAATTGGGAAAGTTGCAATACGTCTACAATCCCTCATAAAATCAAAATGACCTAACCGCTTTTTTAGAAGTCCTTTTAATTAAAATGGTTGTTGATTAACCACAATGCAAACATACTAGCTTTTAATGACTATGCTGTATAGCATATCTTAATAGTCTATTACCTTTTTTGGATGATGATGCAAAACGAATATTAATGTTAATAGCTTTCGTTTAACTCTTTAATTATGAGCTTTAAAATGAATGATGAAATAAACAGCAATGATTGTCGAAATAATACAAATCGATAGCGATTCGATTACAAAATGATTGCAAACAGTCGATTTTACATTTAATTAATTATCTGAAATATTAAATTAAACAAAAAAGGACAAATGAATGACAGGTGAGTTAATATAAAAACGTGGAATTTCAGATTTGATTTGCATTAAATGCAGGGCAATGATGAAAAATCTTCTTTCACGAAAGCAAATTCAAAGGCGAAAGGTTTTCGGAAAATCAGATTTCAAAGTAGTGCACAAGCAATTTATATTCATCATTCGTGAAAACATTGCCATTCAGTGTCGATAAATTCTGAATACTACCAATTTTAGCTCTCAACTTGATAATTGTTTTAGCCTTTTCATTTCCAATTAGTGGATGCTTTGCTAGTTCGTTTTGTGTGGCAAAGTTTAGTTTGATTTTCTTAATTAAAGAAGTGTCGCAAATAAGTTTAGAACTATTCAGCTCAACAGTTTCCTTGGGCAAACCATAAACCTGATTTAATTGTTCCGTTTGTGCATATCCGCCGAGTAAATCACGATATGCCACAATGCGTTTTGCTAATACCGAACCAATACCTTGAAGCTTTTCCAGTTCATCGGCGGTGCAAGAATTGAGTTCCAAACTTGCCACGATTTGAGTAGTTTCTTTCCGATTAGGTGTTGAAAGATTGTGTTCAACTTCGGGAAGTATAATAAAAGGTTCAATGCGGAGAAACAGCTCATCAGTCATGCCATAGAGTTTTTTTAAATCAGTTGCGTGTTTGAAAAAGCCGCCTTTGTTGCGATATTTAATTAAGTTGCGTTTAATGTTTGATGGGAAATCGAGGCTGTCGAGTTGCGATTCGCTCACCGTGTTGGGATTGAAATCGAAGAGTTTTAAATCGAAGTTTCTTGTTTGGGCTTGCGAATCGGTTTTCTTGTGGCTTCTCAATTGATTATCGCTTTTGTCATCGGGGAGAATGATAATTAAGTGAGCAATTGCTTGATAAATCGAATCAGTCATGCCATAAATCTTTCGTACATCGGAAGAAGTGCGAAATTTTCCTCCTTTTTCTCGATATTTTAGCATGTTTCGTTTAATTGCTTTCGGAATATCTAGGCTATCCATGCCAATTGAGTCGATTGTGTTCGGATTAAATTCATAAAGATGAAGCTGCTTGCCTTGCACAATTGAATCTTGCAAGAAGTTTTCTTCACGAATCATCAGCGACTTTTCAGTCCTATTTTCCTGCTGTTTTATCCAAACGTAGTGTTTAACGAATAGGCTAATGATAATAATTATAATTAAAACATAGCAAGCCAGCACTTCGTTTCGGGTGTATGAAAATTTCCGTTTGAGTTTTTCAAAAAAAGACATGTTGATTGAAAATGGTTTTAAGGGGACTTCTAAAAATTAGTTTTAAACTGGGGAAGCTGCTAAATACAGCTGTTGTTCATTTTGTTTTCTGAGCGTATCTTTTGCACTAATTTCTTAAACCATAGCTCGCTATGCTTCTGCGAAATTAGTCCAAAATCTATCTCCCATAAAATCAAAATGACCTAACAGCTAATTTTTAGAAGTCCCCTTAAAAATGAAGCAAACCAATGCCATTAAGAAAAACCATGACAATAGCCGCCGGTGCAATATACTTACAAATAAAGATAAAAGTAGTAATAATTTTTGGAAAAATTTTACCTCCCTTGTTCAGTTCGTCTTGCACCGGTTCATGACCGAGTTTCCAACCAATGAAAATAGCAATAAAAAATCCACCAATTGGTAAGAAAACGTTTGAAGTAAGCCAATCGAGCGCGTCGAAGAAATTCAGTCCCCCAATGGTGTGATCCTTCAGCGGTCCCATCGATAGCGAGCAAATTACACCTAGAAGAGCAATGATTATCGCCGACAAAAAAGTGGCTGTTTGGCGTTTGATTTTCAGTTCCTCGGTGAAATATGCCACCACAACTTCAAGCAAAGAAATGGAAGAAGTGAGTGCTGCGATGGTGAGCAGAATAAAAAATAGAATTGCAAAAAATTGTCCGCCCGGCATTTGTGCAAAAACATTCGGAAGAGTAACAAATACTAAACCAGGTCCTTGTGTAGGGTCAATGCCAAAGGCAAAAACAGCCGGCAAAATGGCTACACCCGCAGCAAGCGCAATAATAGTGTCTGAAAAACCCACATTGACACTTGTTTTGAGCAAGTTGTTGTTGTTTTCGATGTATGAACCATAGGTGATGATTGTCCCAAATCCGAGGCTTAGCGAAAAAAAGGCGTGCCCCATGGCGGCTAAAACTCCTTCTGATGTGAGTTTGTTAAAATCGGGTTTAAAAAGAAACTCCAAACCGGCACTCGAACCTGGAAGTGTGAGCGACTTAATGTCGAGCAAAATGATGATAATAATTAAAAGCGGCATTAAAACTTTAGCACTTCCTTCAATTCCTTTTTTAATGCCTGCAAAAATCACAATTGCTGTTAAGCTCATGAAAATGAGTTGATAAATGAGCGGTTGAAATGGTGAGCGAGTGAATTGACTAAAGCTTTCGCCCAGTTCGGCGGGTGTCTTCCCCGAAAAAGCATTCATGCCCGATTGGACGATATATTCCATGCTCCAACCGGCAATAACACTATAAAAAGACAGGGTGAGCAACGAGGTTAAAATGGCAAGTAAACCCACAAAACGCCATGCTGAATTGGGGGCAAGCTTCTGAAATGCACCATAGGGGTTTTTTCGTGCTCGGCGACCGACAATGAACTCTGAAAGCATGATCGGAATACCAACGAGCAATATAAAGCCCAGATAAACAACTAAAAAGGCACCTCCGCCATATTGTCCCGTAATGTAGGGAAACTTCCAAATATTACCCAATCCAACTGCCGACCCAATTGCGGCTGCCAATACGCCAAATTTACTTGAAAATAAGGCTCGTTTATGTCGTTTGTGTGTCATGTTTGTGTGAATGTAATGTTTGATTTCTAACTGAAAATAGTGTTTTGAATATTGAAATGTAATCAATACAAATCAAAATTACTACTTTTATAAATCAATATTTGCTAATTGTTGTGTGGTTTGTTACATTATAACGAACATTTAACTTACTTTGGGCCTGTCGGCATTTGCTCAGCCGCATTTCCATGCTATGTTGTCGGGCTTTTCTCATGGGGCTATTACTTGCCGCCCCGATTGGGGTTAGGAATACAGGGTTGCGTTTTCTGGGTTGTTTTGAGACACATGCAATGCGTCTCTACGGCACGCCTTTTGGGGGGCGTTTCTGATTGTCATTCGTGAATATTCGCATGCTGAACTGCTTTTATGTTTTTTTTTTTTTTGAAAAATGTAATCTCCAAATAGCAATTTATACCAAAATTGCAATGTACAATTAGAAAGAAAAAATTTTTTAATACTAAAAACAATATGGGAATGGACGTGAAAAATTTTTTTCAGACGAAAAACAATACGGGAATGGACGTGAAAAAAATTTTTCAGACACATTTGACAAATCCGATGAGCATGAAAAAAACATACCTATATATAATGTATAGCAAATGTTCGATTGT
>JBKEAC010000123.1:0-24281 GCA_047971925.1 Mangrovibacterium sp. | reverse complement strand
ATTGGGTGGAACCTAGGAAATACCTATGAGGTGTATCCTGGCACTTTTTCATGGGGAAATGGTACTGCTTCGCAAGGATTGATGGATTTAGTAGCAGCATCGGGTTTTAGCACCGTGCGTATTCCGGTAGCATGGTCGAATCATTTACTTACTGAAGCTCCCAACTACACTATTGATCCGAGTTGGATGACTCAAGTGAAAACTGTGGTGGATTACGCTCGCAATGCGGGGCTGTTTGTCATGATAAACATCCATTGGGATGGAGGTTGGGCTGATGATTTAAGCTATGAAGCGCAGCCTATTATAGAAGCGAAACAAGCTGCACTATGGAAGCAGATTGCAAAGCAATTTCGCGATTATGACTATCATCTTTTGTTTGCAGGGGGCAATGAACCTCACATGGACTACAATGCGCCAGCCGAAGAATATTTAGCTGTGGCAAACTCGATGAACCAAGTGTTTGTGAATACAGTGCGCGCCACAGGTGGACGAAATGCTTATCGCTATTTGATTTCTCAGGGCTATAACACTAACATTGCTTATACAGTGAGTGGCTATGTGTTGCCTACTGATGAAGCAGAAAATCGTCAGATGGTAGAGGTACATTACTACGATCCATATAATTTTACTCTCGATACAGGGGCGAATGCAGTAACAACATGGGAAGCTGCGGGATGGGGAGATCAAGCATGGTTAGACGAGCAATTCGGACTAATGAAAACGAGCTTCATCGATAAGGGAGTTGGCGTAATTGTGGGGGAGTTCTGTGCCACCTACAGAGGAAATTTGCCAACAACAAACAATGTACTGGCTGATCATATAGCTTCACGAAATAATTTTCATTATGCGGTGACAAAATCTGCAATAGAGAATGGTTTAGTGCCTTGTTATTGGGATATTGGTGAACATGACAACAATGGTTCTGGATTATTCAATCGCTCAAGCTTGCAGGTGTGGAATCAAGCTGAAGTAGATGCGATAATGAGAGCAAAGTAACTCTCTATGACAGTGCAAAATATTAGAAATAAAGAACAATAACTAAGCCCGAGACTTTAATCTCTTTCAAAGTGTATTGGAGCGGGCTAGGTTTAAAAACAAAAATATGAAAAGAAGATTCTACAAAGGAGTAGCAGCTACAATGCTATTTGCAGCCTTGGCCTCCTGTAATTGTGGCCGCTCGTATACCGAAACTGCCGATGGCGTAGTGGTGAATATATGTGGTAAGGATGGAGCTACAAAAGAAGTAACGTTAAAGGTGATAGATGCCGACATCATTCGAGTTATTCAAGCACCTGAAAAAGGGATTGAAGAACGTGCTAGTTTGGTTGTGTTGCCTGAAGCAGCAAAAGCAACTGACTTCACCGTGATCGAACAAGAAAACGATGTGATGCTCACCACTGCTGATTTGCAAGTGTTGGTATCGAAAACATCAGGTGCGGTGCGCTTCCTGAATCTTGAAGGCACGCCTATGTTGAAAGAGGAAAGCACCAGCTTTGAGGCGATCACCGTGGAAGGAAAGCAACAATATTCATTCACACAAGTGTTCGATTCGCCTGCAGATGAGGCGTTCTATGGTTTGGGGCAGCACCAAAGCGATGAGTGGAACTATAAGGGTAAGAACGAAGAGTTGTATCAATATAATACGAAGATTTCAATCCCATTCTTGGTGTCAAACAAAAACTATGGTATCCTTTGGGAAAGCTATTCTTTAGGTCGTTTCGGAAATCCTGAGGATTATGCTCAAATGAATGAAACTTTCAAGCTCTATAATAAAACGGGAGAAGAAGGCGGACTTACCGCTACTTACATCACGGCTAAAGGTGAGACCTATGCAGAACGTTCGGAAGGGGTAATTGCCTATGAATCGCTAAAAGATTTGAAGCAATTTCCAGCTGATTTCCCATTTTATAATTCAGACATTATCTGGGAAGGTGAAATTGAAGCTCCAGCTGATGGAACTTATTATTTTCGCTTGTATTATGCAGGTTATACCAGAGTATATGCGGGAGGAGAAGAAGTTGTGGCAGAGCGTTGGCGAACAGCTTGGAATCCAAATGTGTATAAATTCAAGCTTGATTTGAAAGCAGGCGAGCGAGTGCCCTTTAAGATTGATTGGCGCCCTGATGGTGGTGAATCGTATTTAGGCATTCGAGCAATGGATGCACGAGCTGTTGAGGAACAAGAAAAACTAACACTATGGACAGAAATGGCCCCTGAAGTGGATTATTATTTTATCAAAGGCGACAACATGGATGAGGTGATTAGTGGTTATCGTCAACTCACAGGGAAAGCTACCATCATGCCTCGCTGGGCATATGGCTTCTGGCAGAGTCGTGAGCGATATAAAACACAAGATGAGGTTGTGGGCACGCTCAAAGAGTTCCGAAAAAGAAGCATTCCAATTGATAACATTGTGCAGGACTGGTCGTATTGGGCACAAGATTCTTGGGGTAGTCATGTGATGGAAGAATCACGTTTCCCCAATCCACAAAAGATGATGGATGATATTCACGACATGAATGCCCATGTAATGTTCTCGGTGTGGCCTAAGTTTTATGCTTCAACTGACAACTACAAAGAGCTTGATGCCAAAGGATATATTTATCAACGAGCTATTGAAGACAGTATTAAAGATTGGATTGGAACTGGATATATTGGTTCATTCTATGATGCTTATGCGCCTGAGGCAAGAGAAATCTTCTGGCGACAAATGAAAGATAACCTCTATAAATATGGTGTAGATGCTTGGTGGATGGATGCTTCGGAACCAGATATTCTTTCAAATGCAGATATTGATTATCGCAAAGCCTTGATGACTCCAACGGCGCTAGGTCCTTCAACGGAATACTTCAACACCTATTCGATTGTGAATGCCGATGCTATTTATAACGGTCAACGTGGTGTGAGTCCCGATAAACGTGTGTTTTTGTTAACACGTTCAGGCTTTGCAGGCTTACAACGCTATGCTACTGCTTCATGGAGTGGCGATATTGGAACGCGTTGGGAAGACATGAAGGCACAAATTACCGCGGGTATGAACTTTGCTCTTTCAGGAGTGCCTTATTGGACGATGGATATCGGTGGTTTCTGTGTGGAAAAACGCTATGAAATGGCGAAAGAAGGTTCAGAAGATCTTGAAGAATGGCGCGAACTGAATACTCGTTGGTATCAATTCGGAACATTTGCTCCACTTTTCCGTGCACACGGTCAGTATCCTTTCCGCGAAGTGTTTCACATAGCCCCTGAAAAGCACCAAGCTTATCAATCGATTGTAGATTATACGAAGTTGCGTTATCGTTTGATGCCTTACATCTATGCCTTAGGCGGTCAGGTGTATTTTGACGACTACACTATTATGCGTGCTTTAGTGATGGATTTCGGCAAAGATAAAGCGGTGGAAAACATTGACGATCAATTCATGTTTGGTTCGGCTTTGATGATTTGCCCAGTCTATGAATACAGAGCGCGTAGTCGTGAGGTGTATTTGCCAATTGGTCAGGTATGGTATGATGTGCACACGGGCGAAACCTATGAGGGTGGTCAAACCATTGAGGCTGTTGCACCATATGAGCAGCTACCAATTTTCGCTAAAGGAGGTTCGATTCTTCCAGTAGGTGAAGAAATTCAATATGTGGGCGAAAAACCTAATGCTCCTTTGAAAGTGATTGTTTACACAGGAAAAGATGCAAGTTTCAAGCTCTATGAAGATGAAGGTGTGAACTATAATTACGAAAAAGGACAATATAGTAATATTGTTTTCAATTGGAATGAGCAAGTACAAACGCTCACCATAGGCGAGCGCAAAGGTAGCTTCGCTGGTATGCCTGAAACGAGAATTTTTGAAGTGTTGTTTGTTGATGCGGAAAGCAAAACAACTTTCAATTTTGATAAGTTAGAAGGTCAGAAAGTTACTTATACGGGTCAGACTCTATATGTAAAAAAATAAGTTTGTTTTTTGCTAGAAGAAGAGAACTGGCTACGGTGTCTTTAGTAGTCAGTTCTCTTTTGACTTGAGGCTAGTACTTCAAAGACGTTTGTGCTGAAGTTTATTTGACTTGTAAAAAATACGTTGACTGAATCGACTAGAGTTATTTTTTTGTTTTTTTTTATCGTTGGAGGAATTAATTATTTACAATTTTAATGAAGAATGTGCTGTGCACATTCGTGTTTCAACGGTATTTAATAAATGTGTTCAACTTAATCACTTTGTGCAATTGGGTTACGTAATTTGATTACTACTCAATCATCATTAATGGACATGCCAAGTGGACAATAAACGTTCTCAAGCAAGAGTTTTAAAAGAACTTATCGATGGATAATTTTTTATATCCTAAATTAAGTAATCTTAATTGCAGATATTTTTTGATGTAATGTGTTAAGTTAACTCGATGCTGTATATATTTCCCAATGAGGCGAATTAAGTCTGTATTTATAATGTAGTGAGTCGCGTTTTAACTGCGTTTTTTGTTCCTTTATAGCTCAATCATTATTTAATTGATTAAAATGCATTGATTTAATTCCAACAACGGGTTTTGAAAAAAATATTTCAACAGAACTTACGATGATTGCTCAAGGATTTTTCAGTCATAGGTAACATCGACAAAATCATACACGTATGAAAAAAAGAATAATAGCTATAGTATTGTGCTTAGGCATAATGTTTCACTTTGCTTCGGCAGTTGAGATTTTCCCAAAAGGTTTTACTAGCTGGCTGCCTGCGCAAAGTTGGGAAGATGCATTGCTCACAGGAAATGGTACGCTAGGGGCAATGGTGCTAGGCGATCCTTTTGCAGAGCAAATTACGGTGAACCACGCTTTGCTTTATATCCCTAATGAAGCAGTGGTAATCCCTCCAAACATGGCCCCCTACTTTGATCATATCAAGCAACTTTCCTTTGAAGGGAAATATAAAGAAGTGGCAGAATTAGGCTACAAGCTGTGGACAGATGAAAATGGACCCAAACGATGGACAGACCCTTTTGTACCTGCATTCGATATCAACCTGAGTATGCCTGCCGAGAATGTGGAATATTATCGTCGCCTAGTGAACTATGAAACGGCTGAAGCGGTGGTGGAATGGTCTACAAAAAGCGGCACTTTCACCCGAAAAACCTTTGTCTCGAGAGCTGATGATGTGCTTGTGACACAGATTTCAGGCACTGCGCCTATCAGTGTAAAAATAAGCATGGGCAAACATCCGCACAGTTGGGAGCAATCGGTGCAGATGCAAGAACTGATAAAAAAACACAGCACTACTGTCGACGAGCATTTCATGCACTTTCACTTGGAGTATGGAAAACCCCATCAATATTCTCCTGATGGTTATGATGCATTAATTCAGGTGAACCTCAAAGGCGGAAGCTTGAAGATAGAGAACAAATGCTATGTAATTGAGGGGGCAGAAGAAGTGATTTTACGGAGTGGCGTTCAGCCCTATAAAATATCGAATGAACAAACACTATCGGAATTGAAAGTCCGTTTTAACACGGTTGCAACCGATTATCAACAGCTTTTGGCTCGCCAAAAAGCCACACATGGTGAAATATATAATCGGGTGAGTATTGATTTAAATACTACCGATGAAGAAGCCGAGCAAACATCAGAAGTTTTGGTTACAAATATTTGGAATGAAAACACAAGCCCGGGAATCATTCAGCGAGAATTTGAAGCTGCACGATACAATATTTTGTGTGCTTCAGGAGTAATTAATCCGCCTAATTTGCAAGGTATATGGAGTGGTACGTGGACACCTCCGTGGTGCTCTGATTTCACGCATGATGGCAATGTACAAGTGGCAATTTCAAACAACCTGATTGGCAATATGCCAGAACTGATGATGGGCTATTTTAATCATCACGAGCGGAACATAGAAAATTATCGCACTAATGCCAAACAATTTTATGGCATTGAGGGCATTCATATCCCCTCGCACACTAGTTCGCACGGGCTCAATAATCACTACGATGAAACGTGGTGTATGGAATATTGGAATGGTGGTGCAGCGTGGGCTGCGTTCTATTTCTATGACTATTATCTCTATACGCAAGATAAAATTTTCTTGAAAGACCGTGCCTTTCCGTTCATGACTGAAGCTTTACTCTTTTGGGAAAACTTCCTCACCTTAGGAGAAGATGGGAAATACATTTCTGTTCCGTCTTATTCACCTGAAAACAATCCGAAAGAGCACGAATGGCAAAACTGCATCAATGCCACGATGGATGTAGCAATGGTAAAGGAACTAACGCAAAATTGGATTTCGGCAGCCGAGCAATTGGGGGTGAGTACAAAAGAAATAAAGAAAAAAAAGGCTTTCTATGCCAAGCTCCCTGACTACCAGATTGCCCCAGATGGCGTGCTTCGAGAGTGGCTGTGGGATGGATTAACCGACAATCAGCAACACCGCCACTGCTCACATCTCTATGGGGTGTATGAAGTGCCTGATCCTGAGATTTTGAACTCACCAGCCTTGCAAGAAGCGGTGAAGAAAACCATCAATGAGCGCATGGAAATTCGCAAGGAGAACGGTGGTGGTGAAATGTCGTTTGGCATGTGTCATTTGGCATTTGCAGCTGTTAACATGCACGACCGTGCCACAGCTGAGATTATTCTTGAATATCTATCACGTTATTATTGGACAAGGGGTATGGCTACAATGCACAATCCAGGAAGTTTGTTTAATATGGATATTAGTGGTGGCATTCCATCTTTAGTTTCGCGCATGATTGTGAATAGTCGTCCTGGATATATTACTCTTTTCCCCGCCTTGCCATTAAGTTGGGCATCAGGCGAGTTGAAAGGTGTTTGTGCTCGTGGAAATGTGCAGATCGATCAAGTAAAATGGAGTGCGAAAGAGGTGAAAATACAGTTGAGTTCGCCTGAAACACAAGAACTGATAGTTGATTTGGGAGAAATAGCAAATTGGTCAAATCTGCAGGTGAGCGGTGCAAAATATCAGCTTAATGGGCATCTACTTGTTCTGAAACTGAAAGGAAATATCGTAACAACGGTAGCTTTGAATGATAAATTTTAGAGTAGCCACTTTCAAAACCAAATATTGAATGAAAAGAAAAGTTATAAACATATTATTGACATTGATTTTATCGTTTTCCACATTTGCACAAACAGATAAAGACATGGAACAGCAAATTGAAAAACTACTTGAACAGTTGACTTTAGAGGAAAAAGTAGCTTTGTGTCATGCGCAGTCGAAATTTAGTTCAGCAGGGGTTCCTCGTTTGGGAATTCCAGAGTTGTGGATGAGCGATGGTCCTCATGGGGTTCGAGGAGAAATTAATTGGGATAATTGGGGATATGCAGATTGGACGAATGATTATGTGACAGCTTTCCCTGCATTAACTTGTTTAGCTGCAACATTTAATCCCGATCTTTCTTATGCCTATGGTGTGGCAATTGGAGAAGAAGCTCGCTATCGGAAGAAAGATGTGCTATTGGGTCCTGGAGTTAATATTTATCGCACACCACTTAATGGGCGAAATTTTGAATATTTGGGAGAAGATCCCCATCTAGCATCTGTCATGGTTGTTCCTTATATTGAAGGAGTGCAAGAACAAGGAGTAGCGGCTTGCTTGAAGCATTACGCACTAAATAACCAAGAAGAGTCGCGAGGACACATTAATGTTAATGTGAGCGATCGAGCTTTGCGAGAGATTTATCTTCCCGCCTTTGAATCTGCCGTGAAAGAAGCAAAAGTATGGTCTATTATGGGGGCATATAACCAATATAATGCTCAGCATTGTTGCCATAATGAGAAATTAAATCAGATTCTTAAAGATGAATGGGGATTTGATGGAACATTGATTACAGACTGGGGAGGAGCTCACGATACTAAAGAAGCAGCACTTCATGGGTTGGATATCGAAATGGGCTCTTGGACAAACGGATTAACCTCATCAATTGATTTGGCATACGATAATTATTATTTAGCAGACCCATATCTAGAGCTTCTGAGGACTGGTGAGCTGAGTGAAGAAACAGTGAATGATAAGGTTCGTCGTGTGTTACGCATGATGTTTCGTACTACCATGGATAAGAATCGAGATTTTGGATGTTTGAATACGAAAGAGCATACAGATGTAGCACGCAGAATTGCTGTCGATGGAATGGTGTTGCTGAAAAATGAAGCCCAATTTTTTCCATTGATTGATAAAAAGGGATTCACGATTGCTGTTATCGGAGAGAATGCTATGCATGAAATGACAGTAGGCGGTGGATCATCGGAGTTAAAGGCAAAGTATGAAATCTCTCCATTGGAAGGAATTAAAGCACGCTTTACTCAATCGGAAATTAAGTATGCTAGAGGATATGCTTCAGGGCCATCTGCCTATGGGCAGGAATTGAGCTATGGACTTAATGCTGATTCGTTGAAGCAAGAAGCTTTATTGATAGCAGAGCAATCTGATGTGGTAATATTCATCGGAGGATTGAATAAAAATCATTATCAAGATTGTGAAGGTGCCGATCGCAAACAATATAACTTGCCTTTTGGTCAGGGCAAATTGATTGAATCTTTGGCAAAAGTTAACACCAATATCGGCGTGGTGCTTGTGAGTGGTAATGCGGTGGAGATGTCGTGGTTGCCACAGGTGAAGGGCTTGATGCAGGCGTGGTATAACGGTAGTGAGGCTGGCAATGCATTGGCTGATGTACTTTCAGGCGATGTGAATCCATCGGGGAAACTTCCATTTTCTTACCCAGTGAAACTAACGGATAATGCGGCACATTATTTCGGAGAATTATCTTATCCAGGTGATAGTGTAAATCAATACTACAAAGAAGATATTTTGGTAGGCTATCGTTGGTTTGATACTAAGAACATTAAGCCGCAATTTGCCTTTGGCTATGGATTGTCATACACTGATTTTGAAATTCAGGATATGAGTTTAGATGATACAAAGGTGCAGCTCACCGATACGATTCGATTGACTTGTACGATTCGTAATGTTGGGGCAATAAAAGGGGCAGAAGTTCTTCAGGTATATGTAGGTAAACAACGCTCGGAAGTAGCGCGAGCCACCAAAGAATTGAAAGCATTTCAGAAAGTATATCTTAATCCAGGAGAAAGGCAAACGGTGAGCATAGAAATACCAATAAAAAATCTATCCTATTACGATGAAAGGACAAAATCATGGCAGGTGGAGCATGGGGTATATCAACTTTTTTTAGGCACAGCATCGAATCAAATTCGATATAACGAAAAAGTTTTCTTAAATTAGTGGATGCAAAAATAACTAATTTTAAAAATCGTCATTTATGTGTAGATTATATTTCCTTTTCGTCCTTTTCATAACAATGCTTTCAGCAGAAGCTGCATTGCCATATTATTTCTTGCAGCTTAACAATGAACACGGGATGATTAATAATCAGGTGAAATGTGTTTTTATGGATTCGAAGGGATATATGTGGTTTGGTACAGAGTCAGGGGTGAGTAAATATGATGGCAAGGTGTTTAAGAACCATAACGATTTTTTTAATCATGCAGGCGATATGAATAACGACTATGTGTCGGAGATTCAAGAAGACCAAAGTGCCGGAATTTGGTTTAAAACCATGCATAACTATGTGATTTATGATTCGCATTTGGAACGCTTCTATGTAGGCATCAATGATTATTTGGGCTCAAAATTCAATGAGTCCGACATTCAAGAGGTGTATTTCGATGAGCAGAAGCAACTGTGGATTAAACTCTACTCGAATAAATATTTCAGTCTATATAACCCAGAAACTAAGGATGTCGATCAGGTATTCGTTAACAATAAACCAGTAAATTGTGGGCTGATATGTTTTTTAAATGCTAATGGGCTTCTCTACAGTTTATTCACCGATGGTTCGTTGGAGTGCTATGACATGCAATATCAGTTGCAATATTCCAACAGGCATTTGGAAGGCAAGTTGGGTAACGATAGCATTAATGCTAAGCTGTTTGTAGATAGAAGTGGAGGCGTGTGGTTCTATGGAAATAATCATGGGGTCTATCGTTTTGATGCGATAAAAAGTGAGTGGGCGCATTATTCCACCACTTCAGCAAAGTTTCCACTAAGTAATGATATTGTTACCGCCATTGCACAAGATGAAGAGGAGAGAATCTGGATTGGCACAGACCACGGGGGAATTAACGTGCTTGATTTGCAGGGGGAGCAGGTGAGTTATATTTGTCACCAAGAGGATAATCCACAGAGTGTGGCGCAAGATGCAATAACCGATATTTTCATCGACCGAAAGAATATGGTGTGGGTATCTACCTACAAGCAAGGAGTGAGCTTCTATAATAAGAGTATCTATAAATTTCAATGTAAGAAGCATTTTCTTTCCGACCCAAACAGCCTTCCTTTTAATGATGTAAATTGCTTTCAGGAAGATGAAAAGGGCAATCTGTGGATTGGAACGAATGGGGGAGGTTTGATTTATTTCAACCGGAAGCAAGGGAAATATATCACTTATCGCAGCAATCCGAAAAATGAGGATAGTCTATCGACCGATGTGGTGGTGAGTCTTTTCATTGATTCCAAAGGTTTGCTCTGGGTGGGCACTTATGCAGGAGGGGTGAATGTGTTTGATGGGAAGAAGTTCAAACGTTACACGGTGGATAATGGTAGTGGTCTGCTCAATCAGAATGTGTGGTCGATTATTGAAATGTCTAGTGGAGAAATTCTTTTAGGTACGCTCGGCGGTGGGTTGGCGAAATATAATCGCTCGACTGATAGAATAGAGGCGCTGCTTGCACATAATAAACCACCTTTCAGCGTATTGTCCATCTATCAGCTTTTGCGCATGCGCAATGGCTTGATTGCAATTGCCACTGATAGAGGTGTGGCGTTCTATGACGCAGAAAAGAACCGCTTTGAGTCTCACCTAAAAGAGCATCGAGAAGTTTTGGCCAAATATGTTGAAGGCAAGGTGGTGAATGAAATCTATGAAGATTCTCGCTCGTGTTTGTGGTATGCTCTTAGAGTGGGATTGTTCATGCTGAATCCTGAAACTGGAAGCTATAAGTTGTTTCGCGAAGAAGATGGTTTTGTAGAAGGAACGATCAGCTGCTTGCTCGAAGATGATGACAACAACATTTGGGTGAGCAAATCAACAGGACTGAGCAAGATTTCAATCTTGCAGGTAGCTGAAGATATGCGGTTTGAAGTGTCGAATTTCACCGAAGCCGATGGTTTGCAAAGTTTGGAGTTTAATATGCTTTCGAAGTGTAAAACGCTTGGAGGAGAACTGATTTTTGGAGGAGTTAATGGCTTCAATCTTTTCCGACCAGAGAAGATTGTTTACAATCAGATTCTTCCTAAAGTTACCTTTACCGAGCTGAAAGTGTTTAATCAAACCGTGCATCCGAAGCAAATCATATTTGGGTGTGAAGTGTTGAAGAAATCAATCGGTGAAACCAAAGAATTAGTGCTTAAGCAAAAGATGAATGTGTTTACCATCAACTTTTCAGCTCTCGATTATTTCGTGCCCAGCAAGGTGAGCTATGAATATCAGTTGGAAGGTTTTGACAAGGATTGGCAACGCTTAGGGAAAAACTTGAATGGGGTGACATACACCAATCTCGATGCTGGAAATTACACTTTCAAGGTGCGAGCTGCTAATAGCGATGGACTGCGCAATGAAAGCTTTTCGAGCATAGATATCAAAATTCTCCCGCCATTCTACTTGAGCTTATGGGCAATTGTTTGCTATGTGTTGCTAGCTGCATCGTTCTTGTTTTGGTGGCGACACAGCACTCTGGTGCGTGAAAGGTTGAAGCTAGAAATCAAAAACGACCGACTGCAAGCTGAGAGAAATCACAACCTTGATGAAATGAAATTTAAGTTTCTTACCAATATTAGTCATGAATTTCGCACACCACTCACCTTGATTCTCACACCGATTGATAAGCTTCTTTCAAAAGCAGTACTCCCCGAAGACATTAAGTTGATTACAATTGTGAAGAATAATGCGATGCAATTGCTCGACTTAGTGAATCAGTTGCTCGATTTCCGAAAACTTGATTTATATGAATTGAAATACACGCCCAAATGTGCCGATTTAGTTTATTTCTTAGAGAATCTCACTAGTAACTTTGCTCAGGCGTTCAGTAAGAAAAATATTAGCTTTGAATTTCAGCATGAACCTCAGAAGCTCTCAGTGATTTTCGATCAAGATAAGCTGCATAAGGTGATGATGAATTTGCTCTCCAATGCACTGAAGTTTACCAATGAGGGTGGAAGTGTGCAGGTTTTTTTGTATGAAGAGCCGAACGACTTTATTATTCGAGTGGTTGATACAGGTGTAGGCATTTCAGTCAAAGACCAAACACTTATTTTTAATCGCTTCTATCAGTCGGAAAACAACGAACGATTGGGTGTCGGTGGAAGTGGGATTGGGTTGAACTTAGCACAAGAAATGGTGCAGCTTCATAATGGTTCGCTATCGGTAGAAAGTGAGCTAAATAAAGGAACAATATTCACGGTGCGTATTCCAATTGAATATGAAAGCAAAGAAGAACGTAAGGTGATGAGTAATAACGATCCGATTAATAGTAACCAATCAAAACAATTTACCATTATGGTGGTAGAAGATAATGCTGATTTCCGTCATTTTATGGAAGAGTGTTTAAGCGAACAATATAAAGTGTGTGCACTGAGTAATGGGCAAGAAGCCTTGAATCAAGTGCATGATGTGCAGCCCGATTTAATTATCAGCGATGTGATGATGCCTCTTGTGGATGGTTTGGATCTTTGTAAACAGTTGAAGTCCGATATTCGAACATCGCATATACCCATCATTCTACTAACTGCACGCACCGAAGATGAAGATAAAATCAAAGGATTGGAGATTGGAGCCGATGAGTATATCACCAAGCCCTTTAACCTTGAAGTGTTACTACTCCGCGTGGCGAAATTGATTTCTTTGCGCGAAACTCGACTGAATCAGTTTAAGCAAGGTATTGATGTGAGCCCAAGTGAAATTACTATTACTTCGATGGATGAAAAACTGATTAAAAAGGCTATTGCTTTAGTAGAGGAAAACATAGCCAATTCAGCATATAGTGTAGAGCATTTGAGTAGTGATCTGGGTATGAGTAGGGTTTATCTATACAAAAAGTTGATAGCGATTGTTGGGAAAGCTCCTATCGAGTTTATACGGATTATTCGCTTGAAACGTGCGGCTCAACTCCTAGAAAAAAGCCAAATGAACGTGTCAGAAGTGGCGTATGAAGTGGGATTCAACAGCCCACGCTACTTCGCCAAATATTTCAAGGAACAATATGGCGTTGTGCCAACACAATATATGAAAGATAAAAGTGTTCTACACACCAAAGATTAATAATTCCTGTGATTCTGACTCTCTCAGGGGTGTTGGATGGAGCTAAAATAAAAATGATGAAGAAACAGATAACCATCGTTGCCTTTTGCCTACTTGCTCTTTCAAGCATGCAAGCGCAATCGGCAAGAACGCGTGTAAATTTCGATGATAATTGGCGCTTTGCCTTCGGTCATCCTTTTGACAAGGATAAGGATTTCGGTACTGGTACTGCCTATTTCACCTACTTATCGAAGGCTCGATATGGTGCTGATGGTGCTGCTAAAGCTGAGTTCGATGATCGCTCATGGCGACCGCTTGATTTGCCACACGATTGGGCGGTGGAAATGCCTTTCAGCAAAGAGGCTAGTCATTCTCATGGCTATAAAACTGTCGGTCCTGGATTCCCCGATGTGTCGGTTGGCTGGTATCGCAAGCATTTTTTTGTGGAGCAAGACCAATTAGGCAAGCAGACGTTCATTGAGTTTGATGGCGTGATGCGTGATGCCGAAGTATGGGTAAATGGGCACTACTTGGGCAAAGAATCGAGCGGATACCAAAGCTTTTCACATAATATTTCCGATATACTGAACTATGGCGATGATAATGTGGTGGCGGTGCGCTGCGATGTGAGCATGGAAGAAGGTTGGTATTATGAAGGAGCAGGAATCTATCGTCACGTGTGGCTCACCACCACTGAAAATATCCACGTGGTGAAAGATGGCACTTTCGTTCGTACTACGGTGGAAGAAAATGCAGCCACTATTGAAGTGGATTTCGAAGTGGAAAACCGAAATATTAAAACTACCGCATTTACTGCTACGATCGAATTACTCGATGACAAGGGCGAAGTGGTAGCTCAAGCTAATGCCAACCTCATGACGCTTGCTGCCTTAGGTAAAGAAACTTTTTCTGAATCTATGACGCTGCACAATCCAACGCTTTGGGATTTGAAAATCCCATACCTTTATGTACAGCGGGTGAAACTCTTTCATGAGGGAAAATTAATCGACCAATATGACACGCGAATCGGAATTCGAACCATTGAGTTCATTGCCGATAAAGGTTTTTTCTTGAATGGTAAGCATGTCAAGCTCAAAGGAACCAACAATCATCAAGACCATGCGGGAGTTGGGGCAGCTATTCCCGATGAATTGAATCGCTGGCGATTGCAACAGTTGAAAAACTTTGGAAATAACGCCATCAGGAGCTCTCATAATCCGCCCACTCCTGAACTGCTCGACTTGTGCGATGAAATGGGTATCTTGGTGATTGATGAGAATCGCTTGATGGGAACTACCGATAAGGCGTTGGCGGAACTAGAGCGTCTCATTAAGCGAGATAGAAATCATCCATCAATTATCTTATGGTCGATTGGCAATGAGGAGTGGGGCATTGAGTGGAATGAGGTTGGCGCACGCATGACGCAAACCATGCAGAGTTATGCTAATCTGCTCGACCCAACGCGAAAAGCGAATGTGGCAATCAGTGGGGGGTGGGACACTGGTTCTGGTTCGGTGGTGGAGGTGATGGGATATAATTATCTCATACATGGCGACACTGATGAACATATCAAGAAATTCCCGTGGCAACCATCGGTGGGAACTGAAGAAGGCTCAACCTATGCCACACGAGGAATATACGAAACCCAAACAGAGTTGAACTATCACACCGCCTATGATGTGCGGCCGCTACCCGATTGGCCTAGTCTACACGAAAGCTGGAAGCATTACGATACGCGTGATTATCGTGCGGGTATGTTCATCTGGACAGGCTTTGATTATCGAGGGGAACCTACACCCTATAAATTTCCTTCGGTTACTTCCTATTTTGGCATGATGGACCTCTGCGGATTCCCAAAGGATAATGTCTATTACTTGAAATCGCAGTGGCAAGATGAACCCGTGCTCCACATTTTACCGCATTGGAATCATGCCGATGGCGACACTATTGATCTTTGGGTGTATTCCAATGTCGAGGAAGTGGAGCTGAAAGTGAATGGAAAAAGTCTGGGCAAACAGACGGTGCCAAAATATGACCATGCGGCTTGGAAAGTGCCTTATCAACAAGGGCGAGTAGAAGCTATTGGCTATCGAGATGGAAAGAAAGTCATGCAAACTTCGCAATGCACAGCTTCAACACCCACAAAAATCAACTTAACAGCGAGCAAAACAACGCTACTTGCCGACAATAAAGATGTGGCGATTGTTTCTGTGGAAGTGATCGACAAAAGAGGAGTGCATCATCCCACAGCCAACAATCAGATTAACTTCGAACTCATTGGTAATGGCAAAATCATTGGCATAGGCAATGGCGACCCTACTTCTTTGGAAAAAGAACAGTTTGTGGCAGATTATCAGCAAGTCTATTTCTCTGATGCGAGCATCTTTGAGCTTTCTGAAGCCGACAAACAATTGCTTCAACAGCACAACAAGGAAGGAGTGAAGGCTATGAAACTGAAATTCGATTTGACACGTGTGGATGATGAAATGACGTTTAAGTGGTTCTACAACACGGTGGGCATGCGTCAACGCTTGTTCATCAATGGCGAATTTCAGCAAGTGGTGGAAGATGGTGAAAAGCCAGGCATTGTGGTGAATCCGAAGGTGCTTAAAGTGGGCGAAAATGAAATCTGTATTTATGCGGTGCCACTTAAACCCGCCAACCAGTGGGACGAACCAAACAAGAAACCAGGTTCTTTGCAATTGATTACAAGGAACGATGATTGGCAAAGGAAACTTTTCAACGGTTGGGCGCAAGTGTTGGTGCAATCTACAGCTGAATCGGGTGAATTGATATTAAAAGCTAGCAGTCCAGATTTGCAATCGACAGAAATCAAATTCTCAACAATAAAATGAAAACACGTATCTTATCTATTTGCGTGGTAGTTGTGACACTTTTTGCGACAGCTCCCACCGTGCAAGGAAAAATTAGCATGCCAGCCATTTTCAGCAACCACATGGTCTTGCAACAAGGAGCAACCATTGAATTTTGGGGTTGGGGTAAGCCCTGTGAATGGGTGAAGGTGGTGGCATCGTGGAGCCCTGAAGATACCATATTGACCAGAGTGCCTAGTTCGGCCATTTGGCAAGTGGAGTTGATAACCCCAGTGGCAGGTGGCACACACACGATTTCAATCATTGAGATGGGAGTGCAAACAATCATCGAAGATGTACTGATTGGTGATGTGTGGCTCTGCGGAGGTCAGTCGAACATGGAATGGCAACCTTGCTACACCATCAAGCGAGGAGAAGAAGCGCGCACTAAAGCTGATGTACCCGACCTACGCTTTTTCCATGTGGAGTGGCGACCAGCACCCTATCCGCAAGAAGATGTGCATGGGCAGTGGCTCAAAAGCTCGCCCGAAACTATGTGGAAGTTTAGTGCCATCGCTTATTTCTTCGGTAGAAAGATTCATGATGAAATACATATCCCCGTGGGCTTGATTAGTTCCAACTGGGGCGGATCGCCCATTGAGGCGTGGATTCCAGAATCATATATCAATAAAGATAAATATTTAAGCAATGCCGCCGCACGCTTGGGTTATTTCGAGTGGGCTCCTTCGGAAACAGCTAGCTTATATAATGGTATGATTGCTCCGCTGATCCCGTTATCGTTGAAAGGGGTGCTGTGGTATCAAGGAGAAAGCAATGTGGAAAACTCCTATGCCTATACGCAAATGCTTGAGGGCTTGGCAAAAACATGGCGTGATGGTTTTGGTGATTTCGACTTTTACTATGCTCAAATTGCTCCCTTTGGCGATCGCAACTTTACCGATAATGCTGAAGTGCGTGATGCCCAACGTCGAGCCCATGCGAAAATTGATAAATCGTGTATGGTTGTGATGAGCGATATAGGCGATACTACTGATATTCACCCCCGAAATAAAGACTGGCAAGGCGAACGTTTCGCACATGCTGCTTTGAACCTCACTTATGGAAAGTCGGAGTTTGCCGCTCATGGTCCACTTTTCAGTTCCTTCGAGCAAAATGGAAACAAAGTATTGGTGAATTTTAATCATGCCGAGCAGCTGAACTGCTCGGGCAATGGTTTATCATTATTTGAAGTGGAGGACGAAAACGGCAAGTGGCATTTTGTTTCTGCAAAAATTATTGGCCCAAAAATTGAGCTAAGTATTAACGGAATTGCAACGGTGAAAAATGTTCGTTTCGCATGGAACAACACCTCTACTCCAGGAATCTTCAACGAAAAAGGACTGCCCACTTCATGTTTTAACACCGCTGACTGGATGAAAAGAAATTTCACAATTATGCCCTGGGAGCGGTAGAAGTTCCTTAAATAACCTGTTGGCGGAATTAAATCAGCGCATTTTTAATCCGTTAAATAACAATTGACCTTTAAACGTCCAATAAATCATTGCTAAAACACTTCTTATTACATTATAAATTGAAGCTTAACTTACCACATTCGGGAAAATGTCGCTAATTAAGTTTGCTTAAAGCACCATTTCCAAAAAAATATGGACTAATAAGTTTGCTTAAAACACCATTTCAAAAAAAATATGGACCAATAAGTTTGCTTAAAACACCATTTCAAAAAAAAATATGAACTAATAAGTTTGCTTAAAACATTACATCAAAAAAAATATGGACTAATAAGTTTGCTTAAAACACCATTTCAAAATAAAAATGGACCAATAAGCTTTATTTTAAATCGTAGTATTCTAACGTATATAGTCATTAAGCGTGTCAGTTGACGATGATTAAGTGGTAGATTCTAAGATATTACACAATCTTCCTGATAGTGACGTATTGCAATGTATCTTTAACAGCCTCCTCAATTCAATAATTAATTCCAAGAAGTTCCCTAAATACCAATGAAACTCGAATATGCATAACACATTCTTCGTTAAAATTGTAAATAATTAATTCGGACAACGGGTTAAATATTAAAATTATACTCATGAAATCAAACAATAAAACTAGTGCCTTTTTCCTTTCCTTTAGTGGAAGTTGGTGGGGGCTTCTTCTCCTTCTTTGTGCTTTTAGTGCACAGGCGCAAAACCTTCGTGGTGATGTAGCACACTTTGCAAATCCAATCTTTCCGGGCGACTATCCCGACCCTTCCATCTTGATTGATGGCGAGGATTACTATTTGGTACACTCCTCGTTTTTATATTATCCAGGACTCACCATTTGGCACTCCAAAGATTTAGTAAATTGGCAGCCTGTGAGTAACGCACTTACCACTTTTGTAGGCTCGGTATGGGCTCCAGATTTGGTGAAGTATAACGATAAGTATTACATTTATTTTCCCGTGGAAAACACCAATTATGTAGTGTGGGCTGACAATATCGAAGGTCCATGGAGTGAACCTATCGACTTGCATATTTCTAGCATCGACCCTGGTCATGCGGTTGACAAGGAAGGAAATCGCTATCTCTATTGGAGTAGTGGCGACTATGTGAAACTTAGTAAGGATGGACTGCGAACCGAAAGCGAGATGATTCATTCCTATGATGGTTGGGTGATTCCTAATGATTGGTCGATTGAGTGCTTCTGTATGGAAGGTCCAAAGGTGGTGAAACGTGGCGACTTTTATTATCTCACCGTTGCCGAAGGAGGAACTGCAGGTCCAGGCACGGGGCACATGATAGTTTCTGCTCGTTCAAAATCGGTCACTGGTCCGTGGGAAAATTCTCCATACAATGCTATTTTGCGTGCTGAATCGAATCTTGATCAATGGCTCTCGCTTGGGCATGGCACCATCTTTGGAGATGCCTATGGCGATTGGTGGATCATGTTTCATGGCTATGAAAAACACCACTACAACATGGGGAGGCAAACTATGCTTTTGCCCATCGAATGGACATCTGATGGTTGGTGGAAAATTCCTGATGGGGTGAATGTGAATCTTCCCGTGGAGCATCGTCCGAAAGGGGAGAAGTTGGCTTCAAACTTTCAATTGAGCGACGATTTTAAAGGAAATGAACTCGGTTTGCAATGGAAATTCTATAAAGAATATAACCCCAATCGTTTTTCTTTCCACAAGGGATTGTGTGTGCAAGGCAAGGGGCAAAGCATGAACGATTGCTCTCCTTTATTGGTGGTACCGTCCGATCATTCCTATATGGCTTCGGTGGAAGTGGAAATCGAGGGGAATGCGCAAGCTGGATTGAGCCTATTCTATAAGGAAGGCTTTAATTCAGGCATACTCACCGATGGCAAAAATGTTTTGGCGAATCTTCGTGGGTGGCAGTTTATCACCCAAGCCGATGTGGCAAAATCCAAGATGTATCTTCGCTTAAAAAACTACGATAACATTGTCGATATGTATTATTCGCTCGATGGCAAGCAGTGGATTAAAATCGAAAACTCGCTCGAAGTGGAAGGCTTACACCACAATACACTGAGCGGATTCATGAGCCTACGCATTGGATTATGTGCTATTGGCGATGGTGCGGTTATCTTCCGTAATTTTGAATATCAACCTCTAAATACACCCCAATGAAACAAACTGTATATGTACTTGGATGGTGCTGCCTAGCTTTTTTCGGAGCTTGCACTCCCAACAATTCACTAAAAAACGATGCTACAACAGCTGTTGTGACATATTGCAACCCGATTGATTTGGACTATGTTATTTCGATTGATGGAGAGCAACGCCGAGAAGCTGCCGATCCAACTATGTTGGTAGTGGGTGATACCTACTATATGTTTGTATCGAAGTCAGGCGGTTATTGGCAGTCTACTAATTTGAAAGATTGGACTCATGTGGCAACAACCGATTTGCCCACTGAAGACTATGCCCCATGTGCGGTGCTCATTGACGAAGAAATTTACTACATGGGTTCATCGCATGGCTTGAATAAGGTGTATCGAGCAATCGATATCAATGTGGGAAAATGGGAAGAAGTAGCTACGATAGAGCAACCTGCATGGGATCCAGCCTTTTTGCTTGATGATGATCACCGCTTGTATCTCTATTGGGGTTGTTCCGATACAAGTCCGCTCTATGGCGTTGAAATCGACTATAAGAATGGCTTTAAAAATATTGGTAATCCTGTGGAATTGAACTATCCTAATCCCACAGACTTGGGCTGGGAAGTGCCAGGCGACTATAATACTCGAAAAGAGCAGGCACCTTGGATTGAAGGTCCTTGGGTGGATAAACGTAACGGGGTCTATTATCTGCAATATGCCGGACCAGGAACAGAATATAAAAGCTACGGTGATGCGGTTTATACATCTAATTCTCCTTTGGGGGAGTTTAAACTTCAAGCCTCAAATCCGATGGTCTATAAGCCCGGAGGTTTTGCTAATGGCGCTGGACATGGGAGCACCTTCAAAGATAAGGTGGGCAACTACTGGCACATTTGCACCATCTCGATATCGGTGCGCCACATGTTTGAACGACGATTAGCACTTTATCCCGTATTCTTCGATGAAGATGGTGAAATATATGCCGATACTCGATTTGGCGATTTTCCAAGAATAATTCCTCAAATGCGTTCAAATGACCCTGCCGATTATCGCACCAATTGGAACCTACTCTCTCATGATGTTGCTGTAGAGGTATCGTCGGCAATGGAAAACCATGAGGCTGAAAATCTCGTGAATGAAGACATCAGAACATATTGGGCACCGGCAGAAGCCGATGAGCAAGCCTACGTGAAGCTTGATTTAGGTGATTCGGCAGTTGTGAAAGCGGTGCAGCTAAACTTTGCCGAGCATGACATGAGTGGCATGAAGCGTTTTCAGTCTACATCAGCTGCTTTTGAATTGATGGGAACCGACGACGCAGGCAAAGAAGTATTCTCTCATCGTTGGACAGCCGAAAGAACCGACAACACGCATATCTATTATGAATTGCCCGAGGCGGTTCAAGCTCGTCACCTGATGTTGAAAAACTTCAACTTGCCCAAAGGACAATTGGCGTTGAGTGGTGTGCGTGTGTTTGGCTGTGCTAACGGCGAAAAACCACAAGCACCAACCGATTTTAAGGTGGAAAGACAGGAGGATAGGCGAGAGGTAAAATTGTCGTGGAATGCTGTGAAGAATGCCACGGGATACAACATCCGATATGGAGTGTCGGCTGAAAAGCTTTATCAAACCTACTCGGTTTTCGATGCCGACACGCTGACCATCCGAAGCTTGAATAGCCATCAGAATTATGTGTTCTGCATTGAAGCATTCAACGCCTCGGGCTGCTCGGTGTTATCGCCCGAATTTTAAAACGAAAATATTTTTATTTTCGACAAATCTCATGAGTTTGTTACATTGATTAGTTGTATTTAAAATTATATAGATGCTAAAAATATTATCTCTTTTCTGTACCCTTCTTTTGGTTCAGAACCTTCAAGCACAACCACAAAATTTTTTTCCAAAAGAAAAACTAATGTCGGTTGGGGTGTATTACTATCCAGAGCATTGGGATTCAAGTCAGTGGGAACGCGACTTTACTAATATTCAATCGCAAGGTTTTGAGTTTATTCACATGGCAGAGTTTGCATGGGCACAGCTTGAACCAGAGGAGGGAACATTCAACTTCGAGTGGCTTGATCACGTTGTTGCTTTGGCTGAAAAACATGAATTGAAAGTCATTTTGGGTACTCCTACTCCTTGTCCGCCTGTGTGGTTGGCAAAGAAACATCCTGATATTTATATCCAGGGCGCCGACTACATTCGTAAGGAGCATGGTACACGTGCAAATATGTCATTAAGCAATCCCACGGTGCTACAATATACTAAGCGCATTGTGGAAGAGATGGCAAAACATTTCGGACATAATTCTAATGTAATAGGTTGGCAGATTGATAATGAGCCAGAAGCAAAGGAAGATTATAGTGAGGCAGCACAGCAAGCCTTTCGCACATGGTTACACGCTAAATATAGTACTATTGAACAGCTCAATACAGCGTGGGGAACTCAGTTTTGGAGTCAATTGTACACCGATTTTAATCAGATAAATATCCCCAATGCACATAATGTGGGTTGGTGGGGTATAAATCCTATTGCACTACTCGATTTTAAGCGATTTACAGCTGATGCTCAAGCTAATTTTATTGATTTTCAAGCGAATTTAATTAAGCAATATACTAATGGCGACCAATACATTACCACTAATTATGTGGCAAAAGGTGGAAATACAGATCCGCGCCGAGTGCGGAAGTTAGATTTTGCATCTTTCACAGCTTATCCAAATTATGGGAGTTCAAATTTGGGGGAATTAGGCTTCCGCTTAGGAGATCCTTCGGTATTGTTGTATGCAAGTGACTATTATCGATCGATTAATGGGGTGAATGGTGTAATGGAATTGCAACCTGGCCAGGTGAATTGGGCGAATCATAATTCTCTTTTGCTGCCTGGAGCTGTGCGTATGTGGTTATATCATTGTTTTGCAGGAGGAAGTTCTTTTGCATGCACCTATCGCTATCGTCAAGTACTCTATGGTGCTGAGCAATATCATCAAGGAGTGCTAACAACCGATGGGCTTAATCTGACGCAAGGTGGTAAGGAATATGTGCAAGTAATTCAGGAAATGAAGAATCTTCGTGAGGCTTGTCGCCTCGATGCTCAGATGCCAAAAGCAATTGCACAGCGAAAAAGTGCAATTTTGTGGAATTTCGACAATCTGTGGAATTTGGAACAACAGAAACAAACTTTTCAATGGGATACATGGGCACATATGCAGCGTTATCAGAAAATTTTGCATTCTTTTGGTGCTCCAGTTGATATTATCGACGAGTCGGTGAATTTCAATGCTTATAAATTTCTGGTTGTTCCTGCATATGAAATGGTTGATGAGCAGTTGGTGCAGCGTTGGAAAGATTTTGTGATGCAAGGTGGTCAGTTGATAATTACTTCACGCACGGGTGCGAAAGATCGAAATGCACACTTGTGGGAAAGTAACTTATCGGGTATAATGAATGATTTAATTGGAGCTAAAGTGGAACAGTTTGATATGCTGCCGGCAGGACAAACAGGAAAACTTCTTTATGAAGGAGAGAAGTATGAATGGAGCACATGGGGCGATTTGTTAGAGGTGTTTGATGCGACTACAATAGGTACTTACGCCGATCAGTTTTATATGGGTAAATCATCAATTGTGACTAGGTCTATTGGAAAAGGGAAAGTGTGGTATATTGGGGTTATTTCTACTGATGGTGAATTAGAAAAAAAAGTGATGCGGAGTATTTATACCGAGAATAAGGTAATGACCGAAAGTTATCCTGAGGGGGTTTTTGTAGCGTATAGAGATGGATTTATGATTGCTGTTAACTATTCTTCTCAAGAATTTCATTTGTCTCATCATGGTAGATACATTATTGGAGATGAAATATTGGAGTCTGCTGATGTAGCTATTTGGCAAGCTGATTAATTCAACTGTTACTCCCGTAGATTCACGTTCTCAGTTGGAGTAAGGTGGGGGGTAATTGGCTGGCGGTTTTTATTCATTTAGTCATTTTGCTTTTCTAAACGTATTCTGTACAATTCATCATGCGACGTTTTATCGAAGAAGTAATTTTTTGTTAGTTTAAAATCTTCTCCGCAACCAGCTCATTACAAAACCGTTTTTTTTGTGGTTTTGTAATGAGCTTTTTAATAGAAGAAATCGAATTAAATGGATACACTTGTTCTGTTGCACACACACACACACACACACACACTCTCTCTCTCTCTCTCTCTCTCTCTCTCTCTCTCTCTCTTGTTGACGCTACCTGCGTAGCCGCGTGAGGCTTGCCTGGGAATGGCTAAGGCGAGGGGCAACACCATCACCCCCGAGCGAAATAAGCCTGCATTTGATTGATTTTTCGTTGTTTCAATATATTTAAGAGATGTTTGAGGGCGAATTGCTTACTCAATTCGTTTTTATTTATATTTTTGCAACAATGCGCAAAATATTACTACTACTGACTGTTGTTTTTGGCACATTTGCACCCATGTTGGCGCAAAAGGAGGAGGTGATTATTGATCCGGTGCTGATTTATTTTAAAGGGAGGCTTGTTGATAAGCTTT
>JBKEAC010000122.1:0-22978 GCA_047971925.1 Mangrovibacterium sp. | reverse complement strand
TCACCACTAAGGCATCGGCATTCACATCGAGCAATGAAAGGTTCATCAATCCGTTCTGGTCGTTGAAAATGCGCATGTTGCTCACTTTTTTGCAGAGCCATTTTATATCGTCGGAATTGTCGGCATCTTCAATGCCAATTAAAATGAGCAGACCTTGCTTTATGCTCGATTTTATTTCTTGCTTAATGCTCACCGAAGCCGATGAAACCCGTTGAATTACTAAACGCATGATGATATTTTTCTTCAAAGAAAATGAATTATTTGCCATGTTGTTGTCTTTTTGCATTGACTATCGTGCGCAAGGGTAAAGAATTAACATAGGAAGATAGCTAACTCATTTTTCAGCACTATGTTTACTGCGTGAGTGGGTGAGGGATTGCAGTGGAAATCCTTTTGCCGACCAAAGAAGGCAAAAGATTGCAACGGAAAGCCCGACGGCAGGGGAAGGGATTGCGGTGGGGAGGAATGCCGGCACCCCCAACATGAAAGCGGATAGCTAAAGGAAGTTTGAGCGACACATTTTTTTTGATTTAAATGCGATGTTGGAATGAAGTTTATTTTTTGTATGTTTGCTTCATGACAACACGTTGCTACTATATAAATTCGCTCGACCCTTATTTTAATTTGGCAATCGAGGAATATCTGTTGAAGAATTGCACCGACGATATTTTCATGCTTTGGCGTGGGGAAAGTTCGATTGTGGTGGGAAAACATCAGAATGCTTTGGCGGAAATTAATCATGCACATGTGGCTGAAAAGCGCCTAAAAGTAGCGCGCCGATTGTCGGGTGGGGGCACGGTGTTTCACGACCCTGGCAACATCAATTTCACATTCATTCGTCATGTTGAGCAACTTGAAAAGCTGAATTATGCTATGTTTTTAGATGATGTGAAAGCGGTATTGTGCGAATTGGGTTTGGCAGTTTATAATAGTGAACGTGATGATTTAATGCTCGATGGCTTTAAAATTTCGGGCAATGCGCAGCATGTGCATAAGCATCGGGTGCTGCATCATGGCACCTTGCTTTTCGATAGCGATTTGAGCGATTTGAAGAAGGCATTGCGTGTAGATTTGAGTCGTTTTGAGCACAAAGCCGTTCAATCGAATCGAAGTGCGGTGGCAAATATTCGTCGATATTTAACGAAAGATATGGATGTTGACACTTTTTTCAACTACATGTTTAGCCGCTTGTTGCAACTTCTTCCTCATGCTCATCAATCAATGTTGACACCCGAAGAAATTTCGGCTATTACTGAATTGAGAAATGCAAAATATGCGCAATGGGATTGGATTTATGGCTATTCGCCCAAATATAGTTACACGAACAGGCAAGCCGATGCTTCTTTGGGAGTGTATCTGGAGGTTGAAAAGGGCTTAATTAAGCTTGCGAAATTTGAGGGTTTTTCATCCGAGGTGGCGTGGCATCTGTCGTGCGCCATGGTGGGTTGCCGTCATGAAATTAATGAAATTCGCGTAGCATTATTAAAAATGCAAAAGCTTTTTGATGAAGAAAATCTGTTGATTGCCGATTTGCTGGACCTGTTTTTTGGCGAGTCTTGAACAAGCTTCGTTTTTTTTTTGACGTGCCGGCATTCCTCCCCTCCGCATTCCCTCGCCCTGCCGTCGGGCTTTCTGCTCCAATCTTTTAAGTGGGCAAAAGGGAGAGCCCACTTAAAAGGATTTCCACTGCAATCCCTCACGCACCTAACGGTAAGTAACAGTCGTTCGAAACATTTACAAACCGTAGCGACGCATGATATGCGTCTCTTTTATTACAAAAAACATTTTATATCGGACCATATAGGACTCCTATATGGTAAAAAAACATTTTATATCGAACCATATAGGACTCCTATATGACAAAAACTAAAATATTTTAAGTAATAAAAGATATAATTTAAGCCGAAAAATCGCTAAGATAACTCTTAATCATTCTAAATAACGATGAGTATTTCGCAGTTTTTTAATGGCATAGCAAATAAAATGAATAAAAATTCGCCAAAATGTATAAAAACTTGCTCGAAAGTATATGTATATGACGACCGGTCGGATTTTAATCGATCGTTTTTCAGACTATTTTTATTTTTCAATCAGATTTTAATTTCGCCAACGGGTAAAAATTATCTTTTATTGCTCTTTTCTATGTTCTTTAGTCATTTTAGTAATAGGTAATTTTTTTCTTAAAAAGAATTAGAAGCGTTAAATTTCTAGTTAAGAATAAAAAAAAATCGCCATAAATCAATGTATTTCGTTTTCTTTGCAAAAAATTTCAGAAAAAAGCGGTAGGTATGCAAGGTAATTTAGTCATAGTCGAGTCGCCAGCAAAGGCAAAAACTATTGAAAAATTCTTAGGAAAGGATTTTGTTGTCACATCGAGCATGGGTCATATTCGCGACCTAGAAAAGAAAGATGGCATTGATGTTGAGAATGGTTTTGCGCCAAAATACGAGATATCGGCCGATAAGAAAAAAATAGTAGCAGAACTTCGTAAGCAAGCAAAAACGGCAAATTTAGTATGGATAGCATCCGATGAGGACCGCGAGGGAGAGGCTATAGCGTGGCACTTAAAAGAAGTATTGAAATTAACTCCAGAGAAAACACGCCGCATTGTTTTTCATGAAATTACAAAAGACGCGATATTAAAAGCGGTAGAAAATCCACGAGATATTGATGAAAATTTGGTGAATGCACAACAAGCTCGCCGCATTCTCGATCGATTGGTTGGGTTCGAGGTTTCTCCGGTGCTTTGGCGTAAGGTGAAGCCCTCGTTATCGGCAGGAAGGGTGCAATCGGTGGCAGTTCGATTAATTGTGGAGAGAGAGCGCGATATTATTGCCTTTGAAAGCACATCGTCTTACCGTGTGATTGCTAATTTTTTAGTTTCCGATGAAGCAGGGAAAATGGTTGAATTGAAGGCGGAATTGAGCAAGCGATTTAACACAAAAGAGGAAGCACATGCATTTCTGAAAAAGTGTGTTGGTGTTTCTTTCGAAATAGAAAGCATTCAAAAAAAGCCTGCTAAACGATCGCCAGCTGCTCCATTCACCACTTCAACATTGCAACAAGAAGCCAGTCGTAAATTAGGTTTTTCTGTTTCTCGCACCATGTCGGTAGCGCAACGACTTTATGAGTCGGGATTTATTACCTACATGCGTACCGACTCCATGAACTTGTCGGATTTGGCAATCAATGCCGCAAAAAAGACAATTGTGAGCACACATGGCGAAAAGTATTATAAATATCGACAATACAAAACAAAAGCAAAAGGAGCACAAGAGGCTCACGAAGCTATCCGTCCAACTTATCTTGATAACAGCAGCATTGAAGGATCGGCTGAAGAGCAACGATTATATGATTTAATTTGGAAGCGCACAATTGCCTCGCAGATGGCCGATGCCGAATTAGAACGAACTACTATCACGATCACCTCGCCCGATTCAACAGCAACATTTCAAGCCACAGGTGAGCAAATTAAATTCGATGGATTCTTGCATGTTTATTTAGAATCTACCGATGATGAAGAGAATGACGATACGAAGGATTTATTGCCATCGGTGAAAGAGGGGCAGGAGTTGAGTTTAGATAAGATGGAGGCTGAGGAACGCTTCACGCAAAAGCCAGCACGATACACAGAAGCTAGTTTGGTGAAGAAATTGGAAGAGCAAGGAATTGGTCGCCCGTCAACCTATGCGCCTACCATTACCACAATTCAAAATCGAGGCTATGTGGTGAAAGAGGATCGAGATGGTGTGCCACGCGACTATGTGAAATTATTATTAAAGGGCGATACAATTAAAGAACAGCAATTGGTTGAGAATACCGGAGTGGAGCGCTCGAAGCTTTTTCCCACTGATATTGGTATGGTGGTTAATGATTTTTTGATGAAGCATTTTATGCAAATCATGGATTATAGCTTCACGGCTAAAGTGGAAGAGGAGTTCGATGAAATTGCAGAGGGGAATCAGGTGTGGAATGAGGTATTGGCAAAATTCTACAAGCCTTTCCACGCACATGTTGAAGATGCAATGGAAAATTCCGACAGAGAAACAGGAGAACGCCAATTGGGCACCGATCCTTCATCGGGCAAGCCTGTTTCTGTTCGAATAGGAAGATATGGTCCATTTGCTCAATTGGGAGAAACGCCAGAAAATGATGAAGACGAGAAACCGCAGTTTGCAAGCTTGCAATCGGGTCAGATTCTCGAAACAATCACCTTAGAAGAGGCATTAGATTTATTTAAATTACCACGTGATTTAGGTGAATTTGAAAATAAAAAAGTAGTGGTGGCAGTGGGTCGATTCGGACCATATGTCCGTCATGATAGCAAGTTTGTATCGCTAAAGAAAGAAGACGATCCACTGGTGATTACTTTAAAGCGAGCTATTCAGCTCATTGAAGAGAAGCGCGATAAAGATGAAAAAGCCTTGTTAAAGACATTCAAAGAAGATGCCGATTTAAAGATAATCGAAGGACGTTGGGGTCCTTATATTTCTTATCAAAAGGAAAATTACAAGTTGGCAAAAGGAACCGATGTTTCGGAACTCGATTTTGAGGCATGCATGGAGATTGTGAAAAGTCAAACAAGCAAATCCGCACCAAAGAAAAAAGCTTCGAGAGCCAAGAAATAAGATTGCTAACTATTGAATATGGGAATAACTAGTTTGCTAAATCCAATAGATTTCGATTTACCTCAGTGGTCTGCTAGCCTTTCGGATACCTATAGTTTAGTCAGTTTACTGAAAAAGAATCAAAGCGAGTTATCGCTCGACACAGCCGATGTTGTGTTGCTTTCAATAGCAGGCGATGAGGCGGGCGATGCAATTAGAACGCAACTATATGCGTTGAATCGAATTGCGGTCAATGCTCGTATTCTCGATTTAGGAGAGTTGAAACGAGGAGAATCGGAAGCAGATTTTCACCATGCGCTATCAGCGATTACATCTTATTGTGAGCGGCATCGAATTTTAATGATTTTAATGCATGCCGATCGGTCAGATGAATATGCTGTTTTGAATAGCTATGAAGAGCGAGAGTTTAATTTGGTTCGAGTAGATGGAAGGGCACGAATGAATCTTTCGGCATCGAATCATGGATTAAATCACATGGGCAATTTGCTTTCGAGGTTTAAAAACATATTTACTTATACAGGTATTGCTCTTCAAAAATATTTTATTGATAACGAAGAATTAACATTGCTGAATTTATTTGATAGTAGAGTAGTTCGATTGGGATCATTTAGAGATGATAATAAGCAAGTTGAGCCTATTTTTCGGAATGCTCACAGTGTGAGTTTTGATGTAGAGTCAATTCGGAGTCAAGATTTCCCCGCACAGCGCCACATTAGTGCCAATGGCTTACGTTCGGAAGAGGCATGCGCCTTGGCAAAGTATATAGGTTTAGGAGGCGAGCTGCGTAATTTTGCGATCTATGGAGTGGTGTTTACTGAGGAGGAATTGAAATTTAAGAAAGAAATTTCCGTCAATTTGGCGGCACAAATAATATGGCATGTTTTGGAATCATATCTTAATGGAGTGTTGGAGAGTCCGCATTTTCAACAAGATAGTTTTGAGGAATATGTAGTAAGATTCCCCGATATGCGAGAATGTTTCACATTTTATAGAAGCAAAATAAGCAATCGGTGGTGGTTGAAAATATATGATGAGCGATTTGATGAGGATTTGTTTGTTCCGTGTTTGGAATCAGATTACCAAGAGACATTGAACATGGATATCCCTGAAATATGGTTGAGATATATAAAAAAAATGAAGCGTTGATGAGGTGAATTATTGCATAGATATATTATAAGATTGTATGTTATTTCATTTTTTGATACAATTAGCGAATTTATTCTATATATTTGCTCCCAATTAGCGAGAGTTGATAGATGAGAAGGTAATTTATATGAGTAAAAAAACACTTATAGCGTTGATTTTGTTACAGTTTTGCCTAGTTGTGCAAGCTCAGCAAGATCCTCAGTTTACTTTTTACAAAGAAGCGGAATTGCTATATAACCCAGCAATAGCTGGAGCAAGTAGGGAAGTTCATGCTGCGTTTTTGAATAGAAACCAGTGGTCGGGATTAGAAGGAGCACCAACAACGATGCTTTTTTCTGTAGATTCGCCAATGGATTTTTTAATTAAAAATTCAGGACTCGGTTTTAATGTGATGCGTGATGAGTTGGGATTTGAGAGTACAACATTGTTTATGTTGGATTTTTCATATCGCTTGGAGCAGAAATGGGGAATGATGGGCTTTGGTTTTTCTTTAGGAATGTTCAATAAGGACATTAATGGAGAATGGACTGTTCCAGAAGGTAGTAATTATAGTTCGGGCGATGATTTACTTCCTGAAGGAGAGGTGAGTGAGGTGGCATTTGATGCAGGAATAGGAGCTTTTTTAAAAGTGGAGAAGCTTTATTTATCGCTAGGATTGACACATGTTAATCAAGCAGAGATAATGATATCAGATAAGGCATATACCTTTTATAAGCGTCATTATCATTTGCAAGGTAGCTATCGTTTTAACCCGCTTAGTGAAAAGATACGAGTAGAGCCATCGTTCTTATATAAGGGTGATTTTAGTGGTTCACAATTGGATTTAAATGCCGATGTGCATTATAAAGATAAATTTGCGGCAGGACTGGGTTACCGCATGAATGATGGAATTATCATTCGAATAAAAACGCAGTTAAAAAATGGTATTAGCGTTGGCTATGCCTATGATCTAACTACATCGGCTTTGGCAGCCTATAGTAGTGGGTCGCATGAGTTTTACGTGGCTTATTCTTTTGCGTTTCAAAAACCAAAAGCGAAAGCCTACAAAAGTGTTAGATATTTATAAAGATAAAATAGATAGATGCATCATATTATGAAGAAAGTATTAGTTGTTGCTTTTATAGCTGTATCGACTCTCGTGTCAATAAGTTGTGGAAAAGGTGGAAATGGCGGAGAACTAGTTGGTGTTCGTAAAGGCAGCAAGTATGCGGAGCCCTCTCCGTATGGAATGATATTTATTCCTCGTGGAAGTATTAATATTGGTCCGAGTGATCAAGAGGTTAACTGGGGAAGTACTCCAGCAAAGACAGTGTCTGTTGATGCTTTCTGGATGGATGATACGGAAATAACTAATAATGAGTACCGTCAGTTCATTAACTATGTACGAGATTCAATTGCGAGAACAATGTTGTCGGAGCAATATCCTGAATTTTTAATTGAGGAAGATAAAAAGGGTAATCCAATAGAAACTCCTATTTTAAATTGGGATGAGAAGATTAATTGGAGCGAACCAGAAGTGCAAGAAGCTGTTTCTGCAATTTATTATGCTCCAGAGGATCGATTGTTTGGTAGAAAAGAGGTAGATAGTAGAAAAATGGTTTACACCTATTATTGGGTAGATTATCAACAAGCTGCTAAGCGAAGTAATATGTACAACTATGAAACGCAAAGCTATAATGGTGTGATTTATGATGAGGCTGGTGATACTAAGCCGCTCACAAATCGTGCTTCTTTTGTGAGAAGTAGTTCAACGAATATTTATCCTGACACATTGTGCTGGATTAGAGATTACACTTACTCGTATAATGAGCCTTGGGCAACACGTTATTCGTGGCATCCTGGTTTTGATGAGTATCCTGTGGTTGGTGTGAATTGGGTGCAAGCGAAAGCGTTCTGCTATTGGAGAACCGCAATTCAAACGAAGTATTTGGTTTCAAAAAATCAAGACCCATTGCAAGATTATCGTCTACCAACCGAGGTGGAGTGGGAATATGCAGCAAGAGGAACAAGAATGGCATCAATGTATCCATGGGGAGGTTATTACACTCGTAATCAAGAGGGAGAATTTTTAGCAAACTTCAAACCGCTTCGCGGAAACTATGTTGAAGATGGAGGGTTGGCAACAATGAAAGTGGCGAGTTATGCTCCTAATGACTATGGATTATATGACATGGCGGGTAATGTGGCAGAATGGACTATTACCGCTTATGACGAGTCGGCGTATATGTATGTTTATGATTTAAATCCGAACTTTGAATATAATGCAAAACCCAATGATCCTCCAGTTATGAAACGCAAAGTTATACGTGGAGGCTCTTGGAAAGATATTGCACAATACATTCAAACTTCAACTCGAAGTTTTGAGTATCAAGATACGGTTAAATCATATGTTGGATTCCGTTGTGTGAGATCTTCTTTCGGGAATGAATTCTAATTTAAAAAATAAAATACACTTTATATGAGCTTTGGAGATTTATTACAGAGTAGGCGTTGGAAAGTATTCATGAACTATGTTTACAACCTCGCTGGAGCCTTAGTTATTGTTGGAGCGCTTTTCAAATTGATGCACTGGCCAGGAGCGGGAGTTGCTCTTACTATTGGTATGTGTACGGAAGCCTTAATATTCTTGATTTCTTCTTTGGAACCATTGCATGAACAACCCGATTGGACACGCGTTTTTCCTGAGTTGCATTCTGATCATTTGCCAGGTGATGAAGAGGGACATGTGCAGCATGCTCATTCTTCAGGAGCGTCACATTCTCGTTTATCAGGTGGTGGAAACTTCTCAGCTGAAAGCGTGAGCTTCAACATGGGTGGTATATTTGAAAGTGCAGATATTGCTCCTGAGGTTCTAGAAAAGGTTTCTAAGGGTTTAACCGACTTAGGTAACACGGCTTCCTCAATTAGCGATATTTCATCGGCAACTTTAGCAACTAATATTTATGTCGAAAACTTAAATGCGGCTGCTGAGTCAATGGACCAATTATCGAAAGTTGGTCAAGAGGCTAACATCAATATTAATCAGTCGTTGAGTGCATTGTCTGATACCTATGTAAGGTTTACAGATGTAGTGGCAAAAGAAATTGATGATATGGGTTCGAATTCGGCGAATTACAACCAAAAGATGGTTTCTTTGCAGACAAATTTAGATTTACTAAACAGCAACTATGCGCAGCAGGTTTCGTCGTTGAAAGGACAGTTTGAAATCTCTCAGAAATATAGCCAACAGATGATTGAAATGACTTCAATTTTGAATTCTTCATTGGAAGATATGAAAAAATATCAGTCATTATCTCGTGAGTTGAATGGTAATATTGAAGCACTAAACTCAGTTTATAGCACGATGTTGAGTGCAATGAATTATAAAAAATAAGATAGACTATGGGAGCAACGAATTGTCCGGAAACCCCGAGGCAGAAGATGATTAGTATGATGTACCTCGTGTTGATGGCCATGATGGCTATGAACGTTTCGGTTGAGGTATTGATTGCCTTTCGTGTGGTTAACTCTAGTCTTGTTCAAGCTTACGAAACTGTTGAAAAGAAAGTTGATCAACAATACGGACAGCTTGAAGCGGCATATAATTCTAATAAGGCGAAAGTTGAGAAGTTATTTAATGTAGCAACTGAAGTTAGGGCAGAAGTTCGCGAATTGCAGAAGTTTATCATCGACACAAAAGAGGAGTTGGTTATACAAGGTGGCGGTTTTAAAATTGCCGAAGTTAGCGGATATGTGGCTTCTTCTGATCGCTCATACGTTACCAATTACAATAAAGATTCTTTGCAAGTAGCTAAAGATGATGATTTGAACGTGCCTTCAGATATCATGATTCGTTTGGGTCGTGCTACCGAGGTGAAAACGAAAATTGAAGAGTTGAAGGCTAGCTTATTGAAAAGAGTTCCTGAATCGTCGGTAATTTCTCAAGTTATTACAACATCATTAGATACTTCCGATCCTGCTGGTCAAGGTCATGGTGCTGAAGATGGTGCAGCAACATGGGAAACTACTAATTTTGCGCATCAACCAATGATTGCGGCATTAACTATCTTGAGCAAGATTCAGATTGATATTGCCAACACTGAAGCTAGTATGTTGTCGTACTTATACGGGCAAATTGATGCAGGGTCGTATAAATTTAATAAGCTCGATCCTGTTGTTATACCTCGTTCAACTTCTGTTTTGCAGGGAGGTAACTATTATGCGGAAATTTTCCTTGCAGCGCGCGATACAATGCAGAATCCAAAGGTTGTTGTTAGGGGAAATACCTTATCAATTAAAGATGGACGAGGCATTTTTGACATACCAGCATCAACTCCTGGTTCATATAAATGGGGTGGAGAAATTACAATCGATGGTCCCGATGGTGAACCAATGACTTTCTCAATTCCAGAACAAGAATATCAGGTAGTTCAACCATCAGCAACGATATCACCAACAAAGATGAACGTATTCTACATGAACATTGCTAACCCTATTAGTGTTTCTGTTCCAGGAGTCGCTTCAAGTGATATTAAAGTTTCGATGAGTAATGGTAAAATTGTTGGAGAGACTGGCGGACTTATGGTTTATCCTACAGCAGAAGATTTAACAGGAAAGAAAACCGAGATTTTTGTTGATGCAAATGTTAATGGTAAAACAACTCGTGTGGCAACAATGGCGTTTCGTGTGAAAAAGGTTCCAGATCCAGTTGCGCAAGTAGCTGGTCAGAATGGAGGTGTTATCCGTAAAGAGGCTATGGTTGCCGAACAAGGAGTTTTTGCTGAATTGGTTGATTTCGATTTCGACTTGAAGTTTAAGATTGCTAGTTTCGATGTTACAATGGTTGGAAATGGCGGTTATAATGTTACTTTGAAATCATCTAGCGCACGTTTCACCCCCGAAATGAAAGATGCAATTTCAAAACAGCAAACCAATAGCGTGATTTATATCGACAATATTGTGGCTAAAGGTGATGATAATTCAACTCGCACGTTAAGACCTGTGAGTTTTAAAATTCAGTAATAATCTTCTTGTTTGAGAAGTTTTAATGAAGATAAATATGAAGAATATATTTTTAGGTGGAGTCCTATTTATTTCAATAGTTTTGTTGAACGATAGTTCTGCAAATGCTCAAATTGTTGATGGTGCTTTTCAACGTACCGATATGATTGAAAGAAAGCCAATGGAATTACCTTATGTTCGTGAGGCTGATGTAATGTGGTCTAAGAGGGTGTGGAGAATCCTTGATCTTAGAGAAAAGATGAATCAGAAACTTTATTACCCAACAATGGAAATGGAGGGTATTAATAATCTGATTAATACTCTTCTTAAAGGGATAAAGGAAGAAAAGATAACGGCTTATGATGCTAGTTCAGATGATGAATTTAAAGTACCTATGACCTTTGAACAGGTAAAGGCTTCTTTTGGTGCAGTGAGCTCTAAACAAACCACACGCGATATTGATACAGGAGAAACTATTGAGGTGAATGTGGAAGGTCAAATCCGTTCACAAGAGATTAAACAAATCATGATTAAGGAAGAATGGTTTTTTGACCGTCAAACTTCAACCATGAATGTTAGAATCATCGGTATTTGTCCTATTCGCGAATATTACAGACCAGAAGATATAAATCAAGAAAATGTGCAGAAAAGTCAAGTCTTTTGGGTATATTTTCCCGAGGTGAGAGATGTTCTGGCTGTTAGTGCTGTTAAAACAGATGTTGGATCATTATCAATGTCATATGACGACTTGTTTATCAAACGTCGTTTTAGTAGTTACATTGTGCAAGTTAGCAACACTTATAACAACCGAAGAATTGATCAATATTTAACGGGTATTGATATCATGACTGAATCGCAGCGAGTGGAAGATGAAATATTCGTATATGAACAAGATTTGTGGGAATATTAACCATTATTGATACTTATTTAAAAAGCTCTTTGTATTAACAAAGAGCTTTTTTTTGCTCAATAGGAGGCTATTATTTATTTTTTTTGCTTAATTTGTAATCGAATTACCTTTTTTTTAATGAGTCGACAAACACTATATTATATCATTATTCTTTTCACTTGCGCATCGTGTGTAGGGAAGAGTAGTAATTTAGTGGACTATATTCAAGATTCCTCAAAAGCCCCCTATTATGAAGTAATTCCTTTTGGTATGTCGTACATTCCTAGGGGAAGCTTTCTTGTTGGTTCCTCTGATGAGATAGCTGCCGAATCAACCCCAAATAAACGTGTATCAATTGAAGCCTTTTGGATGGATGAAACTGAAATCACCAATAATGAATATCGGCAATATGTCTATTGGGTTCGCGATTCAATTTTTCGGGAAGCGATAGGTGAGCAAGTACCTGGCTATTTAATTACAGAGAATAAAAAGACAAATGAGCCATTAGAAGATCCATATATCGACTGGACTATTAGTATCGACTGGAAGGATGAGGATGTGCAATTAGCAATCGAACCATTCTATCTGGAAGATGATAGCAGGGTGGGGTTTCGCAAATCAATCGATACTCATCAATTGGTTTATTCCTTTCAATGGATTGACTACACGCAAGCTGCTCTGAAGAAGAATACTTACGACTATGACAAACAAGCCTATACGGGTAGTTTACTCGATTTAAATGGGGATATACGCATTATTAAATCGCGAAGTGACTTTATTTTCCGTGATACCAGTCCTGTTTATCCCGATACTTTAGTTTGGATTAGAGATTTTACCTTTTCCTATAATGAGCCGATTATGAAGCAATATTTCTCTCATCGTGCTTTTGATAATTATCCCGTTGTGGGAGTAACATGGAAACAAGCAACAGCCTTTTGTCATTGGAGAACAAGGCTATTTAATGATTACTTGAGATCGAACAAGCAATACGAAAATCATGATTATCGTTTGCCCACCGAAGCAGAATGGGAATATGCGGCTAGAGCTGGAAAAACTAGCACTCTTTTTCCATGGGGAAGTTATTACATGGGGACTGAAATGGGCTGCTATTTAGCAAATTTCAAACCAAGGAGAGGAAATTATGTTGCCGATTCTAGAGATGGTGCAACTGCGGTTAAAGTTGCGTCATATAGCCCCAATGATTATTATTTGTTCGACATGGCTGGAAATGTCGCTGAATGGACTAGCACAGCTTTCGATGAGTCAACCTATGAATTCATGAGTGATTTCAATCCTCAATATGAATACAATGCCTTATCTAGTGATCCTCCCGTGTTGAAGCGCAAAGTTGTTCGTGGAGGCTCATGGAAAGATGTATCGTATTTCCTCCGCAATGGTACTCGCACCTATGAATATCAAGACACTGCCACAGCTACGATTGGTTTCCGTTGTGTGAAGACCTCATTCATGAATGAATTTAACGAGGAATCGATTAAAAAGAATTAGATTTATCGTAATGAACGAGATATCAATATCGAATGCGTTTGATTAGACGCAGGTTGTGAGAATATCTTCTAGTCATGATGTCATAGATGCCATATTGATCTATTCCATCAATTTGCACCTTCCCTTGCACGTGAATAATCTTGTTCCTTTCCCAAATGAATCCAGCATGATTAATCACGCCATTTTCATCTTGGAAAAATGCAATATCACCATTCTCACACTCTTCAATGAAAGTAATTGTTTCTCCAATTTTAGCTTGTTCTTCAATGCTTCGAGGAAGTTGTATCATAGCCATCTTGAAGATGATTTGAATAAATCCGCTCGAATCAATCCCAAATGGTGATCGTCCGCCTGCTTGATGTGGAACATTAAAATACCTGAGCGCTCGTTGAATCAGGAATTGACTTAAATTGTTTGTAAATTTCGCCGTATATTCTCCACTGACAGCATAGAAGGCTTGACCAAGCGAAAATTCTTTCTTATAGGGGCGCCATAATGGAAGAGAACTCCCAGCTACCACCATCAATTGCTCATCGGTTCCTCGAATTAAGTCGAGGATGCTTGTACTAACAGCAGCCTTTTTTGTATCAATTTGCTTAAAAGTGCGAGCTGATATCGGTGTAATCATCCGTGGATCAACCCAACCGATAGTTTTATCAAATGCGAGTTCTATCTGACACCAGCCCATGAATAGTTGCATAATAGAAAAGTGTTCTCCGAAAAGAATCTGTGTAATCATTTCGCTTTTTTCGGAAGGTTCTAGTCTGACGGGAATCGAGCTTAGTGAGCAAATACCAAAATTCATATTGTGGCTTCGTTATGTGTTACAAGGGTGAATTTTGGGCTAAATTAAGAAAAAATCAATGAATATATGTTTTATTTCCTATCTTTAAGCAATAAAGCTATAAAAACTATTAGTTTTGGGTCTTAATTTGGCAAAATTCATGAAGAATAGCTGCCTAAAGTTCTACGCTTGGTCCTTGTTGAGAATAAAAACGAATCGCAATAAAAGCTTGAAGGAATCCAACGAAAAACTTTGAATGAAGTTAAACATAGAAAACGAATAAAGAGCAATAATAACATTTTCGCTTATTCAATATTTATTAAAATGAAAAAATTTCTTGAGCGTCTGAAGAAGTATTACCATTTCACTTATGTCTTTTCTGCATTGGTGGCAACGGTTGCTATTCTATACATTATTATTCCAGGGAAAGGGAGATTTCAATTTGAATTTCAAAAGAACACACCTTGGCAGCACGAAAACTTAGTTTCACCCTTCGATTTTGCAATTTATAAAGATGAAGGAGAGGTTAGAGAACAACGTGATTCTATAAGGCTGAATTTCGCCCCTTATTATCGCATGGATACCCTAGTGGGGGCTGTTCAAGTGGCTAACTTCAGAAACAGCTTGAATAATTTCTCGGCTAAATATCCCGATCTAACGCCCTCGAAAATTAGAATACTATGTGAGCAATTGAGTAAACTCTATGATTTAGGGATTATTGCTCAGTCTTTTGAAAATGACCCTAATTTACGCGATAGAAAGCATCTGCAAATAATCAACGATAAGGTCGTTTTAAAGTGTACTATTGACTCTATCACATCGCTCAAAGAAGCTTTCTTTATTATGGATAGCCTCATGCAAAAAGAGCTAAGCTCGTCTTATGTAGTCATCGCAAAAAAGAATAGTGTAACAAGCTTCTTACAAGAGAATTTGACCTATGAAGCTGATTTCAGTGAGCAGGAACTTAAACAATCATTGGCATCAATTTCTGAAACTCAAGGAATGATACAAACAGGGGAGCGAATCATTTTGAAGGGCGACATTGTTAACCCTCACATGTTTCGAGTTCTCACTTCACTAAAGAGAACTTATGAGAGTAGGCAAACTCTTGATGTGGATTACTATCTCTTGGTGCTGGGAAAGATTTTAGTGATTTTAATCTGCTTCCTCATGTTAACACTCTACTTTGCTTATTTCAGACCTCAAATTTTCAATAAGAAACGTCAGCTTTCATTCATTTTGCTTGTCATCGTGTTGATGGTATTCGCCTATAGCTTTGTTTTAAGATTTAGCTACATGAACATTTATGTTGTTCCGATTGCCATATTGCCAATTCTCATCAGAATATTTTTTGATTCGAGAACGGCTATTTTTACACATGTGATTAGCTCGTTGCTGGTGGGATATTTTGCACCAAACAACTTTGAATTCATTTTTATGAGCTTGGTTGTTGGTATTGTTGCCGTATTTACACTCGATAAATTGCACCGACGGTCCGACATTGTTTTTACTGCATTATGGGTGCTTTTGTCATATTCAGTGGTGTATATTGCTTTCTCAATGATTCACGAAGGAAATTATCAGAATATACAATGGGAGCATTTGCAATGGTTTGTTGCCAATGCAATTCTAATACTACTTGCGTATCCATTGATTTATGTGTTTGAGAAGTTCTTCGGATTTGTTTCCGATGTCACGCTGATGGAACTTTCCAACACGAATCAGCCTTTATTAAGAAAATTATCAGAAGAGGCTCCAGGAACTTTTCAACACTCGCTTCAACTTGCAAATTTATCGGAAACTCTAGCTCATAAAATTGATGCAAATCCCTTCCTTGCTTACGCTGGTGCTCTTTATCATGATATAGGCAAAATGCAGAACCCAATGTTCTTTGTGGAGAATCAGGTTGGAGCAATCAATCCTCACGATGAAAACAACTACAAAGAGAGTGCTCAAATTATTATTTCGCATGTGGAAGATGGATTGAAACTAGCTAAAAAATATGGCATTCCTGAAGTTCTTCAAGAGTTTATCATCTCTCATCATGGCACAACTCAAGCGAAGTACTTTTACACAAAATACAAAAATGAGCATCCCGATGAAGAAATTGATATAGCAGAGTTTACTTATCCCGGTCCTCGACCAAGAACTAAAGAAACGGCAATACTCATGATTGTTGATGGTGTAGAGGCTGCAACCAGAGCACTAAAAGACAAAACACATGATAATATTAAAGCATTAATCGACATGCTTATCGATGGAAAGATTAAAGAGGAGCAGTTAGCTCTTACCCCTTTAACACTTCGAGATTTAACAACGATAAAGGATACGCTAGTTGAAAAAATGCTCAATATTTACCATGTAAGAATTGAATATCCTCAAGAGAAAAAATAAAACAAGCGAATAGTGCAAATCATTGAATAGTACCGAGTGCATATTCAATGATGCGCTCTTGTGGATTGAATTCTCCATGGAAGTCAAGAGAAAGTTCCCGCACAGCTAGTGCAATAAGGTCAGACTCCCGCAAATCGGTTTTAGTTTCAAGTTGAGCATAATAACGACCAGCATCGAGAAGTGCCTTTAATGGAACTAAACCGATGAGCTCCGTGCCAACAATTGAATAACCTTTTGGACACTGGCAATTGATTTCCTCGACCACCGTATGCATTCCTGTCTCTTGATAATTAGTTAGGTTCATGGAAACTTGTGCTGCATGATATTCTGGCATGTGCCATCCGATGGCTTTCAACTCTGCCAACCCATTAACTTGCTTTTGCTTCTCTTTATCGAAAAATCCACGACTTCTTATGCGCTGAGCAATGCCTTTAGCAATTGTAACATCTTCAGTGTTTAATGTAGCATTATAGGCTATAAGAATCTCGCGTGCCCCAATGATTGACAAACCACTGCGCAGATTCAAGCAACTACTACCAAAATCGGCTTGCCAATCGGCTTGCAACAGCTTCTGAGAAAGAAACTCATATTCCCCCTTTCTGCAATCGGCTAAATTTTGCTTGTGTGGTGCTAGTGCCGATTTTTCGTAACAATAGACAGGAATTTTTAATTCCCTCGATACTCTTGCCGCAAGTTGATGAGATAATTTCACAACATCATCCATGCTAATTCCTGAAATTGGAATGAGCGGACAAACATCAGTTGCCCCAATTCGAGGATGTTCGCCATGGTGATTTTGCATATCGATTAATTCAGAGGCCTTTTTAATCGCACGAAAAGCCGCTTCACAAACCCCTTGAGCCTCGCCAGCAAATGTCATGACAGTTCTATTGGCATCGTAGCCAATATCAACGTGAAGAAGCTTAACACGTGCTACCGAGCGGATAGATTCGGCAATCTGATTAATAATATCAACATTTCTCCCTTCACTGAAGTTAGGAACACATTCGATGAGTTGCATCATGATGAGGTTTTTTTTTGGAATAACAACAAATAAATAAAAAAAGGCCACCCGAAGGTAGCCTTTTATATTGTTTGCAACAAGCTTGTTGCGTTAAATCATTGAGTTTATCAAATTATTTGATAACGAATGAAGCTCTACGTGCCAATTGGCGAGCGTTTGATGAGTTTTTATCAACGCTAGCGTCAACACCTTTACCAACTGTTGTAATACGAGATTGAGCGATACCAGCTTCAACTAGCAATTTAGCAGCAGCCTCTGCACGTCTCTCAGAAAGTTTTTGGTTGTAATTAGCAGCACCCATTTCGTCAGCATAACCTTGAATTTCAACTGTTGCACTTGGGTTGTTTTCCAAGTAAGTTTTCAAGAAGTTGATGTTGCTGATAGAAGCAGCATTAACTTTTGAGCTATCATAGCTAAAGAAAGCAGAAACAAAACCTTGAGCGCTAAGTTGTTTTACGAACTCATTGTAGTCAGCTGTTTGTTTTTGATTTTTCAATGCTTCAACATCGCTAGCAACTTTTTTCAAACCGTCTTGAGCAGCAGCTAAGTCAGCAACTTTTGCTGCATCGTTACGTACTTCTTCGATTTTTGCTGCAAGTTCGTTGTATTTTTCTAGCATGTCAGATAGATCTTCTTGATCTTTCAAATACCAGTCAGCATGTTTTTCATGACCACCTAGGTAAACAGATAGACCTACAGTACCGTTAAAGATAAGACCTTTGTGGTTAACTGGAGAAACTGCATCGTAAGTTCTGTCAACTTTTGCGATAGGCGCAATAGCAGTACCGTCTAGGTTAAGAGCAAGTCTTTTTGCCAAACGGAATTGTAGTGTAGCACCAGCCAAAAGATTAACGTTGCCATCAGTTCCATCGATTAAGTCAGAACCAAGGAAACCAACGCCACCACCACCATGAACTAACAAACCAATAGTTTTAGTCCATTCTTGGAAGTTTAATACTTTACCAGCATTAGCAACCAATTGAAGATCTACGCGTGAATATGTAGATTCGAAAGCTGCACTATTGTCATTTTCTGAGAAAGAGTTATAACCATAGTCAACTTTAGCTCCTAAATATTGGCTCCACATGTAACGAACGCCGATATCTCCTGTGAAGAAGTTAGCATCGTCTGTATAATAACCTGGAGTCATGTTTCTGTATGGTTTGTTAACACCTACTCCACCTTCAATCGACCACTTGTTGTAGTCACGTTGTGCAAATGAGCTTGCGCTTATTAACGCTGCTGTTGCAAATAAAAATAATTTTTTCATAATTATTAAAAATCTATTACAAATTAAAATTTTAAATGTAGTAATGCTTATTCAGCACCTTCTTCGCTAGTTGTTTCTTCACTAACTGCCTCTTCTGCTGCTGGAGCCTCTACTGCAACTGCTGCCGCTGCTGCTTCTGCTTTCTTTTGAGCAATAGCATCGATACGATTAGAGTTTACTTTAGCTTCTGCTGCAAGAGCTGCTTGTTTTTTAACACCTGCATCTTTTACGATACCATCTTTCTTAGCTTGAATTTTTGATTCTTTGCTAACTACCCAAGCATCGAAACGCTTTTTCGCTTCTTCTTCTGTGAATGCTCCTTTTGCAACACCGCCTAAAAGGTGTTTCATGAATAACACTCCTTGGTGTGAAAGAATAGCTCTCACTGTGTCGGTTGGTTGTGCACCATTTTGAAGCCATGTTAGGGCTTTGTCAAAATCTAACTCGACAGTTGCTGGATTCGTGTTTGGATTGTATGAACCAATCCTTTCAATGAAACGACCATCGCGTGGTGCCCTGCTATCAGCTATCACAATGTGATAGTAAGCATACCTTTTGCGTCCGTGACGCTGCAATCTGATTTTTGCTGGCATTGAACTTGATATTTGTTGATTAATATATTTTATTTCGGAATAAAAAACATTCCGTACTGCAAATGTATTTATTTTTTTATTAATTCAAAACAAAAACATATTTTTTAGATACTCTTTGTTTTGTTATTTCTTCTTTTTAACAAATGATTAATATTTGAATTTGCAAAACAACTTCAGGAGGTTTTTAATCATGCCCCAGAAGTTTATCTGGCGTTTATTATCCCAGTAAAGTTGCCACAGGCAATATCAATAGCTGATCATAGAAAGAAAAACATAAAAACAGAAATATTGTTCATGAGCGACTATAATTTAGCAAATTTATTCCGATTAACACTTTGCATGACCTGATACACTTCTTCTACAATTATCGACACATTGGGCTTCGTGAAATATTCACCATCAACTCCATACGATGGACGATGTTCCGCAGCATGTATGCAAATTGGTTGAGAGTCTAGATAATTAAATGCCCCCTGCTCCTGAAGTATTTTGTGCAGAATGTATGCGCTGGCTCCTCCAGGTACGTCTTCATCGAGTATCACAAGTTTGTTTGTCTTCTTAACCGATTCGAGTATCACCCGATTCACATCAAAGGGGAGTAAGGTTTGAATGTCGATTATTTCCACACTGATTCCTTTTCTTTCTTGCAAAATCATTGCAGCTCTTTCGGCATGATTCACATTCCAACCGTAAGTAACGAGTGTGATATCGTTTCCTTCCCGCAATATTTCTGGAACCCCCATCGGCACGCAATGCTCTCCAATGTTATTGGGCATACGTTCTTTCACATTGTAGCCCTTCAGTGGTTCTATCACAATGGCAGCATCGTGCCCTTTCATCAGCGTGTTATACATCCCCGAAGCTTGTGTCATGTTTCGTGGAACACATAGAAACATGCCACGCATGCTTCCTAAGAGCATTTGCATGGGCGAACCTGCATGCCAAATGCCTTGTAATTGGTGCCCTCGGGTTCTCACAATGAGCGGACAAGCTTGTTTGCCCATGGTGCGATATTGCAAGGAAGCCACATCATCGCTCAGGGGCGATAGGGCATAGTTTATATAGTCTAAATATTGTATCTCTGCAATGGGACGAAATCCTCGCAATGCTAAACCAATACCTTGTCCGATGATAGTTGTTTCTCGAATACCAGTATCGCTCACACGGTGAATGCCAAAGGCTTCTTGAAGTCCTTTCGTTCCTTGATTCACATCGCCCATAAAGCCGGTGTCCTCGCCGAAAGTAACAGCATTTGGATACTGCTCAAATAGTTTGTGAAAGTTACTACTGATAATGCTCGAACCTGTTACCCATTCAGCCTCATCATCATAGCTAGCAGGAATTTCTTTCACCCGAAGGGTTGAATCATTCCCCTCCCGGTATAGCTGTCCGTTGTATCGCTGTTTGCTTTCTGCTTCAAACTCACTAATCCAGTGTGCAAGTGCTTCTCGTTCTTTTTCAAGTGCTGAAATGAGGTGTGAACTAAAATAGAGTTTTCGTGCTAAACCATATAATGCGCGTCGTGTGGGGAATAGTTTTGCTTTTACTTCACTCCATTCGGCACTTAAATCAAGGGGATGCGCTGTGTTTCTTTTGAATTGCTCAACCAACTCATTTAAGCTGTCGGAGTGTTTCTTGTAGCTATCAACATAGTGATTCCAAGCATTATCGCGTGCTTGTTTGGCACGTTGAGCAGCTGCTTTTTCAATTTTTTGCAGTAGTTCTTCATTAGCCTCGCCTGTTTCAAGAAGATATTTTCGAAACTGAACAATGCAATCATATTCTTGCTCCCAATCTAATCGTTCTTTACTTTTATATCGTTCGTGCGAACCCGATGTAGAATGTCCAAATGGTTGTGTAATTTCATCAACATGAAAGAGAACCGGCTCTTGCTTTTCACGGCACAAGGCAATCCCTTTTTCGAGTGTTGTCATCATTTCTGCATAATCCCACCCGCGACATTTAAAAATATGCCAACCATTGGTTCCTTCTTTTTTACTGAATCCCGAAAGGACTTCCGAAATGCTCGACTTTGTGGTTTGCAGTGCCTTAGGAACACTAATTCCATAGCCATCATCATACACACATAAGGCAATGGGCACTTGCAGCACTCCTGCAGCATTAATAGTTTCATAAAACATACCTTCCGAGGTGCTTGCATCGCCAATTGCTCCAAAAGCAACCTCATGTCCGTCAACATTATTATTAAGATATTGTTTTAGTTCGGGTTGCTCACGAATGATCTTCGAGGCTTGTGCCAATCCGAGTAAGCGAGGAATTTGCCCTGCCGTGGGCGAAATGTCCGACGCTGAATTATATTGCTCCATCAGATTTTTTATCCGACCCGATTCATCAACATTGCTTGTCGAAAAATGGTTATTGAAGTTTCTTCCCCCTGTCGAAGGGTTATATTCAACATCGGTGTCGCCATAAATCATAGAGAAAAATTCCTCAGGGCGCAGTAATCCTAACGAAAGCATGAATGTTTGATCACGATAATAACCCGATCGCCAGTCGCCTTTTTTAAAAAATTTCGCATAAACAAGCTGCACAAGTTCCTTCCCATCGCCAAAAATCCCAAATTGCGCACGTCCATTGTGCACTTCTCGCCTACCTAGTTGACTAAGTTGGCGGCTAACATTTACCAAGTAGTAGTCGTTTAATATTTCAGAAGAATTAAAGTCTAGTCGTTCGGTTGAAGGGATTTTTTTTGAATTACTCATTTTAGCTTATTTCTTTTTATTTGGCTGCAAAATTGACAAAAATATATGTAACAACCGCTATAAATAAGCAAATGTTTGTGCAACATATGATGCAAAAAGCAATATGTATTTATGCTTATTAATGGTTGAATTTCTTTATAACAATTTCATCTTCATTTTGTTTGGGAGTGCCGGCATTCCTCCCCACCGCATTCCATCGCCCTGCCGTCGGGCTTTCCGTTTCAATCTTTTGCTTCGTTCCTCAGCAAAAGGATTTCCACTGCAATCCCTCACTCACCTAACGGTAAGTCACTCGAAACATTTGCAAACCTTAGCATGCAAGCAAGTCCGAAGGACTTTAAGAAAGCAGCATAGTGCATCGCACTATGAATGGAAAGTGCATCGCACTATGAATGCAAACCAACCCTTCAACAAGGGGCATCGCCCATAACCCCGAACCAATCTCCGCGTGATTGTGTTCGGATTTGCCATTCAGAAAAATTCATTCGAACATTTGCGATACATTATATATATAGGTACGTTTTTTTTATGTCCATCGGATTTGCAAAATGTGTCTGAAAAAAAATTTTCACGTCCATTCCCGTTTTGTTTTTCGTTTGAAAAAATTTTTTCACATCCATTCCCATTTTGTTTTTCGTCTGAAAAAATTTTTTCACCTCCATTCCCGTTTTGTTTTTCGTCTGAAAAAATTTTTTCTTGCTAATTGGACATTGCAATTTTTGTCATTTTACAAATAACTGTTATCATGTTAAATTTTAAAAGTGTTAACTCAACTGATTTTCATCTGAGCGAAAAAATAAAAACAAGAAAGACGATCAATTAAATCCGACCAGCTTTCACTTACATACATATACTTTCGAGCAAATTTTTACACTTTTCGAGCAAAAAAAAGGAAGAAAAATGAAAAATAATTTTCAACCAACAGAAAATCAATACAATAAAATTTGATTTTTTTTTCGCATGCCGAAAAGTTTGTAGGTGTTTTTCGTCAAAAATGTAATCTGCAGATAGCAATTTACACCAAAATTGCAATGTCCAATT
>JBKEAC010000121.1:0-21839 GCA_047971925.1 Mangrovibacterium sp. | reverse complement strand
TTTAGAAATCTTATTATTCCTTATTTTTTTTGTAATGGTGTTTTAATCATACTTATTAGTCCATTTTGATTTTTAAATGGCGTTTTAAGACACCTTATTGGTCCATTTTTATTTTGAAATTGTGTTTTAAGCAAACTTAATTGTCGATATTTTTCCGCATGAGGTAAGTTAAGTTTGAATTTATAATGTAATAAGAAGTGTTTTAGCAACGATATTTGTTCGTTATAAGCCTAATCATAAGTTATCGGATTAAAAATGCGCTGATTTAATTCCGCCAACGGGTTAGTGGGTAGAATAATTTGACTCTTTAGTTGTTCCTAACTTAGAGAAGGATGCGATTGAAACACGCTTGCAATACACTTGCAACACACTTGCAACAGTCTTTAATCATTTAATCGAAGCTTGGCACACGAGTTCAGGAGCTTTTTATCAATTAATTGAATCCACACACAAAGCGTCTTTCAACTGAACGCCCATTTGGTCATTGTTGGATTGCCTTGCAAAATTAACCATGCAAGCATAATTCGACAATTCACAACCCACAAAATTCAACATGAAGCCACAAAACATTAATACTTAAGACACACGCCCCACATCATGGCAAACAAAAAACAAACGAACCACCACGCAAAAAACATTGAAAACAAATTCTCTTCTTCTAAAAAACCAGCCCTTAAAAACAAAACAACTAGAGAACACAACATTTCCCTCACAATCGAAAAAATACAAACAAAAGTCAAACACATTTCTGTTACAAACCCGATAATCAGAAAATTAAAATAAAGCAACAAACTAAAATCACATAATTGTTTTCAATTATTCGACTTATTTAACGAAACTTATCCTCCACTTCAAATGTTTACTTATCTAAAATTTACATCATAGAACTATTTTTATTTAGCTATGTAATATAAATAATTTATCTTTGTGCATTAAACTATATCAATGAGTATAAAAAATAACCCACATAACACTCCTGCACTGCTCAAAGCCATTGTAGAAGGAATTGAAAGAAAAAAAGGTCTTGATATCATTCAAATTGATTTACAACCAATCAATCATTCTGAATTTGATTACTTCATCATTTGTCATGGCAATTCCACAACACAAGTCGGCGCAATTGCCGATTCAGTTGAAGACACCGTTTTTGAGCTAACCGGAGAAAAACTATTTAAAAAAGATGGCTATGTCAACAAACTATGGATTGCACTAGCTTTCACACATACCGTAGTGCATATTTTCCAACACGACACCCGCTACTTCTACGACCTAGAACACTTGTGGGCCGATGCAAAAATTAAGAAGATAACAACCGACGAAAAAAAAACAAACTCAAATGAGCAATCTAGATAACAACGAAAACAACATGCGTTCTAACAACAATTCTTCAAACAGAATACCTCGATTTAATCCCTACTGGATTTATGGAGTCATGTTAGTTCTGATTTTAGGACTAGGCATGTTTGACTTTGGCGGAAACCCAGTAAAAACTAACGTTCGCGACTTCTACCAAATGGTTCAAGCTGGCGATGTGAGCAAAATTGAAGTGATAAATGAAAAAAATGCACGCATCTATCTAAAAGAAAACGCACTTCAAAAACACAATGAAAAACTAAAGCAAAATTTTGCAAGCCCATCGGCAAAAGGCCCCCATTTCGTTCTCGAAATAGGTTCTTTAGATAGCTTTGAATCAACAATCAAAGATATACAAGCTGAAACTGGCATTCCAACAACCGAACGAATTTATGTTGATAGCAAAACCGAAGTCGATTATTTCGGAAGCATCCTCGGATGGCTACTCCCATTTATCCTCATCATCGCCTTTTGGATGTACATGTTCCGACGCATGAATAAAGGCGGTGGCGGTGTTGGCGGAGGAGGAATTTTCAATGTAGGAAAATCTCAAGCTAAAGTTTTCGACAAAGGTTCGAAAGTCAATGTATCATTCAAAGAAGTTGCCGGATTATCGGAAGCCAAACAAGAAATTGAAGAAATTGTATCGTTCCTCAAAAATCCCGAAAAATATACTAAACTAGGTGGAAAAATACCAAAAGGTGCCCTACTTGTTGGTCCTCCAGGAACAGGAAAAACGCTTCTTGCAAAAGCTGTTGCAGGCGAGGCAAATGTACCGTTCTTCTCCATGTCGGGTTCCGACTTTGTAGAAATGTTTGTGGGCGTTGGCGCATCGCGTGTGCGCGACCTTTTCAAGCAAGCCAAAGAAAAATCTCCTTGCATCATCTTCATCGATGAAATTGATGCCATTGGTAGAGCTCGTGGAAACAAACCAAGCATGGGGTCTAACGACGAGCGTGAAAACACACTAAACCAGCTACTAACCGAAATGGACGGTTTCGACACGAATTCGGGTATCATTATCTTGGCAGCAACTAACCGTGCGGAAATACTCGACAATGCATTAATGAGAGCAGGACGATTCGACCGCCAAATTCATGTTGAACTACCCGACTTAAATGAACGCGAAGAAATTTTCAATGTACACTTACGAAACTTAAAGTTAAACAACGAAGTAAAAGTGTCATTCCTTGCAAAACAAACTCCAGGATTTTCAGGTGCCGACATTGCCAATGTTTGCAACGAAGCAGCACTCATCGCTGCGAGAAAAGACCATGAAACTGTAATGAAACAAGACTTCCTCGATGCTGTTGACCGCATTGTTGGAGGACTAGAAAAGAAAAATAAAATCATTTCTTCTGAAGAGAAAAAACGCATTGCCTTCCATGAAGCCGGACATGCCACAATCAGCTGGTTGTTAGAATATGCCCATCCGCTTGTGAAAGTAACCATCGTTCCTCGCGGAAAAGCATTAGGTGCAGCTTGGTATCTTCCCGAAGAACGCTCAATTACAACCAAAGAACAACTGCTCGATGAAATGTGCTCAACTCTTGGTGGTAGAGCTGCAGAAGAAATAGCATTTGGAAACATTTCATCAGGTGCTCAGAATGACTTAGAAAAAGTTACCAAAACAGCCTATGCCATGATTAGCATTTATGGAATGAGCGATAAAGTTGGTAATTTTAGCTTCTATGATTCTACAGGGCAATCTGACTATTCATTTACAAAACCATATAGCGAAAAAACAGCAGAACTCATTGATTCGGAAGCAAAAGAAATGATTACCATTCAATATGCTAGAGCCATTGAAGTGCTGAGAAAAAATGAAGATGGTCACCGCAAACTCGCAGAAAAACTGCTTGAAAAAGAAGTTATTTTCGGCGATGATTTAGAAGAAATATTCGGAAAGCGCCCTTGGAAAACTTCTGAAACAGAAGAGAAAAATATTAATAGAAGCGACGAGAAGCCCGACGAAACAAATACAATCCTAAACGATTAAGCTCCTCATCATTATTTAATACACTTCTGATGGAAAAAGATTTTGTTTGTATATACAGCACCACTAATGAATTGGAGGCTGAGATTATTAAAGGCATGCTCATTAACAATGATATTGTTTGCGTTATATTAAAGAAACAAGACAGCCCATATCAGCTTTTTGGAAATCTGGAACTTTATGTACACAATTCTAACATCGAAGAGGCTACTCTCCTATTAAAACAAGAAAATGAATAATCTTATCCAAAGATCTCTCACTGCTGTCGTGATTGTGGCAATCATGCTCACTGGTTTATTTGTGCATGAATACACGTTCTGCATTCTTTTTCTAGCCATCATGCTAGGAATGCTGCACGAATTTTTCAACATGACTAAGAGTACCATTTTTTTGCCCAATCGCTGGATCATATCAGGAATATCAACCATCCTCTACTTGGTGAGCTTCTTTGTGGCTGCAGGAACGATTAATTCTACCTATCTTTTTATAACATTTCCACTGCTACTGGTTATTTTTGTACATGAGCTATTGGTCAACAAAAAAAATCCGTTGCAGAACATAGCACTCGGACTGCTTGCTATTATCTATGTAGTCGCTCCCATGTGTTTATGCAGCTTCATTGTGTTCCACAACGCGGGAGCAATTCACTCGTATTATAATCCTCAGTTGTTTATCGTGCTGATGATTATCATTTGGACTTACGACTCTTTTGCCTATTTATTTGGCATGAGCTTTGGAAAGCACCGATTGTTTGAACGAGTTTCTCCCAAGAAATCATGGGAAGGGGCAATTGGCGGAGCTATTTCTGCAATTTTAGTTTCTATCTTAATTTCAAATTACCTAGAAGCAAAAATCATTGAGTGGATTATTATTAGCCTTGGAGTGGTTATAACATCAACACTTGGCGATTTAACAGAATCGCTTTTCAAACGACAAATGGAAATTAAAGATAGTGGTTCTATTTTCCCTGGACACGGGGGACTACTCGACCGCTTCGATTCTGTTTTGTTTGCAGCACCTGTATATATATGCCTACTCGAATTATTAAACTTATAGACACAATCTCATTTTAATATAAAATTACATTCAAATTTTAAATCATGAAATTCCACCCTGCAGGACGCGGAACTATTTTAGTTGCAGTAATTATTTTTATTCTTTTTATTGCAGCTGCACACTTCACACCATGTGTTTATGGACGTGTTTTTTTAAGCCTTACTGGCTTTGTTTTATTGGCTTTATTTCTTCAGTTTTTTCGCTATCCTCAACGAAAAATAACACCTAATGAGCAAGTGATTTTATGCCCTGCCGATGGCAAAGTGTGTGTCATTGAAGAAGCATTTGAACCAATGCACTTAAAGCAACAGTGCTTGAAGGTATCTATATTCATGTCGCCATTTAATGTGCACATCAACTGGGTTCCTGTGCCAGGAACAATTGTTTTTTCAAAACACATTGAAGGTAAATTCCTAGCCGCATTTAAAGATAAATCAGCTGAAGAAAACGAACGCTATGTAACAGCAATCAAAATGGAAAATGGCACCGAAATTGTGGCAAACCAAGTTGCTGGAGCTATGGCTCGACGAATTTTAAACTTTAAAAAAGAAGGCGACAAAGTGAAACAAGATGATGAGTTAGGATTTATTCGCCTCGGCTCTCGTGTTGATTTATATTTGCCAATCAATACCAAGCTAAAAGTTAAACTTGGCGATAAAGTAACTGGATCACAAACAATCATTGGAGAACTTTAATTATATGACTACAACTAAACATCCGCTGTGGTGGATTCCTAATTTCATCACTTCCTTAAATTTGATTTCAGGAAGCATTGCTATTTTCCTAGGAGTTCAAGGATATATTGGCTATGCAGCCATTTGTATTGCTTTTGCTGCTGTGTTCGATTTCCTCGATGGCATGTCGGCAAGATTGCTCCATTCCTATTCAGAACTAGGAAAACAACTCGATTCGCTTTGCGATTTAGTTTCTTTCGGACTAGCTCCAGCCACAATTGTCTATAGTTTGTTGCAGCTTGCTCTCTTTGGAAACTTATATCCCCTTACTCAAATTGGCGCAACAACCCTTGATTATCTACTTCTTGCATCGTGTTTGCTTATTCCTGTCGCTGGTGCTTTTCGCCTTGCTAAATTTAACATCGACACGCGCCAAGAAAATGGTTTCCTTGGACTACCAATTCCTGCCAATGCGTTATTCTTTGCCTCACTAGCTTGCATTATCACTTGGGGAAATAATGACATTGCACACTTCATCATTATCAACAAAGTCAATCTAATAGCATCAATATTTATCTTTTCTGGATTAATGGTATCTGAAATCCCCATGTTTTCCCTTAAAATTAAGAATTTTTCGTGGGCTGAAAATCAAACACGCTTTTTATTTATTGCACTCTGCTTGATTCTTGCCTTTACCTTAAAACTTGTGGGACTACCCTTGATTATCATCAGCTATATTGTCATATCGATAATTACGAGAAATCAATAACTCAATTTCACAATCACATTCGATATTTCCCCAAAAAAAAGCAGCGATGTACTCGTTAGCAAAGAAATAACTAAAAACAAATTACAAACAAATGAAAATACTTATCATTGGAGCTAATGGTCAACTAGGTTCTGAACTAAAATATCTTTCGAATAAAGAATCTGGTTTCGATTTTCTTTTTACCGATGTGCAAGAACTTGATGCAACCAATTATCAATCTTTTTTAGCTTATTGCGAAGAAAATAAACCAAATTTTATTGTCAATTGTGCAGCATATACTGCTGTTGACATTGCGGAGAACGAAACCGAGACAGCCAAGCTTATCAATGAAACTATTCCTAAAAACATTGGAAGAATAGCCAAGCTCATACAAGCAAAAGCTATTCATATTTCTACCGACTACGTGTTTGATGGCATGTCGAACGTGCCATATGTTGAAGATGATTTGGTGTCGCCAGAATCGGTATATGGAAAAACAAAACTCAACGGCGAAATTGCATTAATCAAAGAAGAGCCTCAGGCTGTAATCATTCGCACATCATGGCTATATTCCATCTATGGTAAAAACTTCGTGAAAACGATGATTAAATTGGGCGAGGAAAAAGATGAATTACGCGTAATTGCCGATCAAGTTGGCACTCCCACCTTTGCACGCGACCTTGCAACGGCAATCCTTAAAATCATTAAACAAGCAGAACACAATTGGGTTCCTGGAATTTATCACTATTCAAATGAAGGTGCTGCTAGTTGGTATGATTTTGCAAAGCAAATTCATGAAATTAGTGGAATCAGCTGCGATGTGAGCCCTATCACAACTGCCGATTATCCAACTCCCGCCAAAAGGCCATCCTACAGCATTCTCAATAAAAATAAAATTAAAAGCACCTTTGGAATCACCATTCCATATTGGCGCGACAGCTTAAAGACTTGTATAAATTTACTCAAACAATAAATTTTTAAACTTAAACCTTGATAATTATGGCTGAAAATTTAGACCCAATAATCAAAAAGGCTCAACAATGGCTGAGCGATATGTATGACAAAGACACTCGTGCTGAAGTGCAGCGAATGCTCAATGCAGAGAATAAAACAGAGCTTATCGATTCTTTCTACAAAGACCTCGAGTTTGGTACTGGTGGATTACGAGGAATTATGGGTGCTGGAAGTAACCGCATGAACATTTATACGGTTGGAGCAGCAACTCAGGGATTGAGCAATTATTTAAAGAAAAACTTTGCTCACCTACCCGAAATTAAAGTCGCTATTGGGCATGATTGTAGAAATAACAGTCGCTTGTTTTCTGAAATTAGTGCCGATATCTTCTCTGCCAATGGCATTAAAGTCTATCTTTTTGAAGACCTCCGCCCTACACCTGAATTATCTTTCGTAATTCGTGAATTCGGATGCCAATCAGGTATAATTCTAACAGCATCACACAATCCGAAAGAGTATAACGGCTATAAAGCTTATTGGGATGATGGCTCTCAGGTTGTGAGTCCGCATGATACCAATATTATTAATGAAGTGGCTAAAGTGACTGCTGCCGACATTAACTTCAAAGGCAATAAAAATCTTATTGAAATTATCGGAGCCGATGTTGATGCTAAGTTCTTGGCCGAAGTTAAAAAAGTGTCGCTTGCTCCTGAAATTGTAGCTAAACACAAAGATTTAAAAATTATCTACACTCCGATACATGGTACAGGTGTAAAATTAGTCCCTGCAGCTCTTCGTGCTTTTGGTTTTGAAAATGTCATCAACATTCCAGAACAAGATGTGGTGAGTGGCGATTTCCCTACTGTCGTTTCTCCAAACCCCGAAGAACCCGCTGCAATGGAAATGGCAATTAAAAAAGCCTACGAAGTTAATGCTGATGTGGTGATGGCATCCGACCCCGATTCTGACCGTATTGGTGTTGTCGTTAAAAATGATAAAGGAGAATATGTGATTGTGAATGGTAATCAAACGGCTTTGTTGTTTGTTTATTATATCATTACTCGTATGAAAGAAAAAAATGCACTTAAAGGCAATGAGTTTGTTGTGAAAACCATCGTTTCAACCGAAAAGATTGCTGATATTGCACGTGTAAATAACATCGAATTTTTCGACGTTTACACGGGATTTAAATATATCGCAGAAGTCATTCGTGAAAATGAAGGTGTGAAAAAATATATTGGCGGTGGCGAAGAAAGCTTCGGTTTTATGCCTTCAGACTTCGTGCGCGATAAAGATGCAGTTTCAGCTTGTGCTTTAATGGCTGAAATTGCTGCTTGGGCTAAAGAACAAGGGAAAACTCTTTATGAACTGATTCAGGATATTTATTTAGAATATGGTCATTCTAAAGAAAAGATGAAGTATGTTGTTCGTCCTGGTAAAACTGGTGCTGATGAAATCAAACAAATGATGGTTAATTTCAGAACTACTCCTCCAACTACTCTTGGTGGAAGTCGTTTGAAAACAGTAAAAGACTATAGTTCGCTCATTGAAAAGAATATCATTTCGGGAGTTGAAACGAAAATTAATCAGAAAGAAACATCAAATGTGTTGCAATTCTTCACGGAAGATGGAACTAAAATTTCAGTTCGCCCTTCTGGAACAGAACCTAAAATTAAATTCTACTTCGAGATTGCTAGCCCGATGAAAGCTCGAAGTGAATTCGACAAACTCGAGGCTGCTGCTGAAGAGAAAATCGACGGAATCATGAAAGAGCTTGGTCTAGCTTAATGAGCGATCACAGCAAAACATTTAAAAATAGCGGCAAATTGCCGCTATTTTTTTTACCGCCGCACTAACTCAATTTTCCAGCTCTATATGCTATGTTCGATAAACATCTTTATGCAATATTCCATTCTTTTATTCCGTTCAAAGATTATTTTTTTACCTTTACAGCATAATATAGAATATCACATTAATTATTTCTCATGAAAAATGCTTTAAATCTATTGCTCATCTTAATTAGCTTGCACACGATTTGCTTTGCTCAGGAAGATGAGCAAAAAGAAACAACTATATATCAGCTCAACATCAAAGAAGAAATATCGCCTAAAGTGTGGCGAGATACTCAACACGCATTCGAAGAAGCAGAGCAAACAAATGCCGAGTTAATTCTTATTCACATGAACACCTATGGCGGATTAGTTGAAAGTGCCGATTCCATTAGAACAAAAATATTAAATAGCTCTATCCCTGTCTATGTCTTCATTGATAATAATGCGGCTAGTGCAGGGGCACTCATTTCAATTGCTTGCGACAGCATTTACATGCGTAAAGGAGCTAGTATTGGTGCAGCAACGGTGGTTGACCAATCGGGAGGAAAAATGCCCGACAAGTATCAGTCATACATGCGATCAACAATGCGATCAACAGCTGAATCTCATGGTTATGATGTGGTGATTGAAAATGGTGACTCTAGCATCGTTTGGCACCGAAATCCACTCATGGCTGAAGCTATGGTTGATGAGCGTGTGATTATATCAGGACTCGTTGATTCGACTCAGATTTTAACATTCACAACTTCTGAAGCCATGCAGCATGGATTCTGCGAAGGAAGTGCCGAAAGTATCAATGAACTACTCAAAAAACTTAATTATACGAATTATCAAATCAAAGAATACAAACCCTCATTCATAGAAAAAATCATTGGATTTTTAATTAATCCTTTTGTTTCTGGAATACTTATCATGGCAATCATCGGCGGAATATATTATGAAATGCAAACTCCCGGACTAGGCTTTCCAATCATTGTGGCTCTACTGGCAGCTGTGGCATATTTTGCTCCACTCTATTTAGAAGGATTGGCTGCGCATTGGGAAATATTGCTATTCCTTGCCGGATTAATTTTAATCGCTTTAGAGATTTTTGTAGTCCCCGGTTTTGGCATAACTGGAATTTCGGGCATTACACTCACCGTTGGATCTTTAATTCTCAGTCTAATTTATAATGTTGACTTTAATTTCAACGATGTTCCAGCCTCTGATATAACAAAAGCTACAAGCATTGTGTTAGGAGCAATTAGCCTTGCCACTATTGGCTGCATTTATCTTTCCATGAAAATCTTCACAAGCCAAAAGGGACCATTTAGTCGACTAGCTCTTCATACGGTTCAGCATGCTGACGAAGGTTATGTGGGAGTTGATAATTCAAGTAAAAATTTAATTGGTGAAATTGCAATCAGCACAAGCACGCTTCGACCTTCAGGAAAAATTAGTATTGATGGAAAGCACTACGACGCAATTTCAAGTTTTGGTCTCATTGAAAAAGGAATGAAAGTTAAAATCATCAAGCAAGAAGCAGCTCAACTTTATGTGGAACTTTTTGATGATGAAAACTCTTCGTTAGAAAACAACTAAAATGACTGAATCGATACAAATTTTCTTAATCATTCTTGCGTTTGCTCCCATTGTGTCTGCTTTATTTTTTAGCTACCAAACCATGCGAGCTGGGTTCAGCATTTGGGGTAGTTCTTCTCTTCAGTCGAGGAATATATTTTGGATAACTAAATTGATTACTGCGTCTTCGTTTTTAGTCACAGCCCTTGCAGCAATCAATGTGGAAATCTATACTGCTATTCCTTTGTCCATGCAAGATACGGTTCCTCTTTCTCAAAAGGTTCTCGCTCTAGTCATGCTACTTGGCGGTAATTTAATTCTAATTTCAGCTCAATCAGAATTAAGCATTTTCTCTCGTGTTGGTCTTCCTAAAGGGGCTCATGCGTTATGCACAAGTGGCATCTATCAATGGAGTAGAAATCCGATGTATGCTAGTTTGATTTTTTTCTTTTTAGCGTGTTTTTTACTAAACCCCAATTTCTTTTTGGGTGCTATTCTCATCATGGTGTTCCTCATTCACCTATACATCATCAAAGCTGAAGAGAAATATCTTCTCGCCTACTTTGGCAACGAATATACCGAGTATCGCAAAAAGAGTGTTTCGCAATTCATTTAAACACTCCCCATGGTGTACCTCTAAAGAAAAACTATCTTATTAATGAGTTCGCCTCCTGCTCGATAATTCACATGCGAAATGACTTGCTCTCGCATCATTATAATCTCGTTTTTCAGCAATGGAGAGCTTAGTTTTAAATAGAGTACTCCGTTTTTAATGCTAACATCTTGCGTGTATGAGGCAATTACACTGCCCATGATGTCTGCCCATGATTTCACAATGGTAAACTCTGCCATCTTCAAATCGACAAGCTCATCATCAATGCGCTGCTTTTGCAAAATATCCTTTATATGCTCAGTTTTTGATCTCTTCATTTTCCAGTTCTTGAATGCAACCACTGTCTACTTTAAAAATCTTGTAATCGGCCTCTAATTTTCTAATAATAACATCAAGATTTTCCCTGTTTGTGTCGGTGATAAATACCTGTCCAAAATGCTGCTGAGCCACCAAAGTCACAATTTGCTCAACTCTTCGCGAATCAAGCTTATCAAAGATATCGTCTAAAAGAATTATAGGAGTGATACTCGACATTTGCTTCACAAAATCAAACTGTGCCAATTTAATTGCCACCAAATAAGTTTTCTTCTGTCCTTGCGAGCCTATTTTCTTCAAAGAATATCCTCCTAAATCAAATTCAACATCATCACGATGAACTCCCACTGATGTATATTGCAGCATGCGGTCTTTATCGCGTGCGTCAAGTAACAAATCGCTAAGTTGAGCATTACTTAACTGCGATTTATACTGCAAATTGATTTCCTCTTTTCCTCCTGATATCAATTCGTAATAATGCTGAAAGATCGGTTTCAACTGCTCAATATATTCTGAACGCTTCGCATGAATCTTATGCCCATAAATAGCTAACTGATCATCCCAAACCTCTAAAGAGTCGCTTGAAAAGCTGCGTTCCTGATGAAACTGTTTCAGTAATTTATTTCGTTGAAGCAACACTTTATTATATCGCATGAGTGCATCAAGATAAGCCGAATCGTATTGCGAAATAAGTGCATCGATAAATTTACGCCTTTCTTCACTTCCTCCGATAATCAAATCTTGATCTGATGGTGTAACTACAATCAAAGGCAACCTCCCGATGTGGTCTGCCAAGCGTTGATATTCTTTCTTATTACACTTAAAGCTCTTTTTCTGCCCCTGCTTCATGCCGCAATGCACACTTTCAACTCCTCCTGCATTTTGATAATCGCCCTTTATTAGGAAAAAATCAGCAGCATGATTCACATTGAGCGCATCAGTACTATTCAGAAAGCTCTTGCAAAATGATAAATAATAAATGGCATCCATCAAATTGGTTTTCCCAGCTCCATTGTCTCCAATAAAACAATTCAAATTTGGCGAAAACTGAACTTCTAAATCTTCAATATTCTTGAAATTCACTAACGATAGTTTCTGTAGATGCATCTTGTTATTTTACGTCAAAAATAAGAAAAATGCTCATCGTTTTTAAACAATGAGCATAAATATTCTTTCTTCACAATTACTTTGAAGAGCAAGTCTATGATTTAATTACAGCATTGATTCGAAGTGTTGACAATTGTCCGTCGGGTGCATTGGTTACCACGGTAATTGTTTTTGCTTGCCTTCCCGATTTTCCTTTGGGATCGAATTGCACTTCCAACGGAATTGTTTTTCCTGGTTCAATTACTTTTGTTTGCGGATTAACAGCTGTACATCCACAACTAGTGCTAATTTTTCGAATCACCAAATTGGTTTTACCCTTGTTGGTTAATTGAAATGAATAAGATACTTTATCTGTTCCTCCAATATCGCCGAAATCATGCGTCAACGTATTAAAGCTAACGATGGGTGCATCGGCCAATTCTTTTGCTGTCAATGATGAAAAATCTTCAATTAAGTTGGCTGAAATGCCAAATGAATTTTTATAACTAGCCACTCCATCTTCTAACAAATATAAACGACTGATCACTTCTCCAAAATTGGCATATTGACGACCATCAAAATGAACCGTTACAACTCCTTCTTCTCCAGGTTGCAATACCTCAGGCTTAATACTTATCGACAGATGACTTGGAGGTGTTCGGAATTCTATTTTTTGGGGTTTATCGCTTGTGTTTGCCACTTCTAAAATTCCCTCTTTCACTTCGGTGTTTTTCACATCGCCTAAGCGAATGTAATTTGATTTCGAACGAATAGTTCCTACCTCGCGTGAATATTGCTCCTCTAAGGTTTTCGGACGTTGTGCCACATTTCCAGAAATAAACAAACTCATTTGCGAATTTTTAGCATTCGAATTTATCGCTATCGATTTATTAAATGCTCCTGGACGATTCTGCGGGTTATATGTCACTTGAATAGTTCCCGACTGACCAGGGGCTACCGGTGCTTTTGTCCAAACTGGAGTTGTGCAACCACATGAGGCATTCACAGAATTCAAAATTAATGGCGAATTTCCCGTATTCTTAAAATGAAACGTGAAGGTTACTGGACCTCCCTGCTCTGTGATATCACCAAAATTGTGCTGCGTTTCACTAAATGTTAGTTCTGCCTGCTGCGCAAAAACACTAACAGAAAACAACATTACAAATAATGTCGCTAAAATATTTTTATTTATCTTCATTGTGTGTAGAATTTTTATATTCAGTGCAAAAGTAATAATTAATCACTCCCTTTCTCATTTTTTTCAATCAAATGAACTCTTTTTTAACAAATAAACAATGCTATCATTCACAACAGTTCCGATAGCTTATCCATAAAAAAACTCATACCAACACTCGCCTTCTCTTCTATAAATTGAACATCTTTGCGATAAACAGGCGGACGGTGAGGGTCTATCACCACCACGCTACACAACTGCGGAGCATAGTGCAATAAATTAGCTGCCGGATAAACATTCAGCGATGTCCCAATGATTAGCAACAGATCTGCTTGCTCCACCTTTGATATTGCTTCTTCCATAGCTGGAACCGCCTCATTAAACCAAACAATGTGTGGACGCAATTGTGCTCCCTTCGGACAAACATCGCCTATCTTTAGCTCCCACCCTTCTAAATCGATCACATAATTTGCATCGACTGTGCTTCGTACTTTTTTCAACTCTCCATGCAAATGAAGCACCCGACTACTTCCTGCTCTTTCATGTAAATCGTCAACATTTTGGGTTATTATTTCTACTTCATGAAATCGTTCTAATTCAGCCAACAACTCATGTGCTCGATTCGGAAGTGCTCCTTGAAGTTGCTTTCTTCGCTCATTATAAAACGAATTAACAAGTGCTGCATTTCGATGCCATGCTTCGGGTGTGCAAACATCCATCACATCATAATTCTCCCACAAACCATCCATATCGCGAAAAGTCTTCAACCCACTTTCCGCACTCACTCCTGCGCCTGTCAATACCACTATCTTTGCCATAAAATAATTACTTTAATAATTTGCCCGCTCAAAAAGCGAACCACTATATTCATCAACTTTACTCTTCTCAAAAAATAAACCCAAGCTCCAACGATCTAATCAAACCATAAAACCGATGCTATTTGCAAATCTTTTTTTGTCGTTATCTTTATGTTTTCATCGTTTCCTTCAACACAGTGAATCCGATTTCCAGCCGATTCTAGTACTGAGGCATCATCGGTAAAAAAGGGCGACTCTTCTTGTAAAAAAGCCTCTTTAATGAGCGAAACTTTAAACGTTTGCGGGGTTTGAACTAAACGATAATTCGAACGTTCTCGATGTATGCTTGCGCCATTTGAAATCTCACGAATTGAATCAACTAATGATATCACTGGCAAAGCATTTCCGAATGCCAATGCTCCATCTTCACATGCCTTAATCGTGCTCAAGGAAACCAACGGACGAACTCCATCATGAATGAAAACTAAGCCTTCTTCTGAAATTAATTGCAAACCATTGCGAACCGATTGAAATCGACTTGAACCACCCTTTGCTAAACGGTGAGGTAGCTTAAAGCCATATTGCTCACACAACTGTTCCCAAAAAAGCATCTGACTTTCAGGCAATACCACAATTACATCGACATGCTCATCGTAGGCATAAAAACGCGCTATCGTGCGCATCAATATCGGAATGCCATGCAACTCCAAAAATTGTTTTGGAACATCGCCTCCCATGCGAATGCCTGATCCTCCAGCTACAATCAAAACAAACTTTTTCATCTCCCTAATTCTTTCTAAAATTTAATTCTTACAAAAATAATAAATACTTTTGCCGAAACTATACAAAATAGCTCTACAATGGAAACTATAATTCATTTTTTATCCGATTTGAGTAATCACAACTTTCGAGAATGGTTTTCTGAAAACAAAAATCGTTTCAACCTAGCTCAAAAGGAACTCCTATCGACTACTCAAATACTAATCGATGAAATAAAAAAACACGACCCCGCCATTGCTTTCTCTGAACCTAAAGATTGCATATATCGCATTTATCGCGATGTGCGATTCTCTGAAGATAAAAGCCCATATAAAAATCACATGGGTAGCTATATTGCCCCCGATGGCAAACAAGGAGTGCTTCCAGGATACTACCTGCACATTGAAGCCGGAAAATCATTCTTCGCTGGAGGAATTTGGTGCCCTCCCAAAGAAATACTTCATGCCATTCGATTAGAAATTGCTCACAATGGACAAGAAATTTCTGAAATAATCAACCACCCTAATTTCAAAAAACATTTCCCTAATATTGAAGGCGAAAAACTCAAAACTGCACCGAAAGGTTTCGATAAAGACCACCCCCAAATTGAACTCTTACGATTTAAATCAATCCTATTTTGCAAACCTTTAAGCGACCAGTGTATAAGCAGTGGCGATTTCCTAACGCAAATTATCGACGCCTCTAAAGAACTGCACAAAATCAATCACCTGTTCCGTACGGTCATTGCCGAAAGCTTGCAATAATTCTACATATCACAACTATTCAAATCACAACTCGATGCGTATAAACAAAATCCTGCTGAAAAAATTATTCAACAAATGGACCATACCAATCATCATTTTCATCCTCTATATCACGTTCTTTAGTGAACACGGAATATGGGCTAATCGCAAACTCAAATCGCAACTTCACGACTTGCACAAACAAGAGGAATATCTTATCGACAAAATTGCTGCCGACAAGCAACGGATTAATGAATTGCAAAGTAGCCAGAAGAATCTTGAAAAATTTGCTCGCGAACAATTCTACATGCACAAAGACAATGAAGATGTCTTTATCATTACCGAGACAGAATAGCCAAATTCAAAATTCTTTTGACTCAAACCAATGCGATGAGTAGTGTGGACTGACTGCTGCCTAGTTCAATGCTAATTTGTGTGTGCTCACCAATAGCACAAAGAATAAAGGAATAGAAACAAAAAACCGAAACCACCCCTTTTGAGGAAATGCAATTTCAAAGAAAAACTACTCCTCAAAATAAAAAAATCAAACACGCAAAGCTGCCTCAAAAGCCTCTGAAAAACGCTGCCCAAACGTTCGATAATATCGCACTTGCTTAAACGATGTAACTAAGCGAACTCCCTTCAAATCGTTCAACACGCACACCTCAGTGGCTCTTAATAAATCGGAAATAAACACATCTGATTCCCTCAAATCATAACCCAAATCTTGAAGAACCGCAATGCCTAACTGCCTTGCCGGATTCACACAAACACCAAAACCCGACTTAGGTGTGAGCACCGTCTTTTCATCAATCAATAAAAATAAATTCGCAAAAGGAACTTCCAACACGCGCTCTTTTTCATCCATTATCAATGGCAACTGATCGGCATTAACATTACAAAGCTTGCTCGACATGCGCCAAACATCTTCACAGCCAATAGCCAAAACCGATAATAAATTACTCATCTTGAACAAACGCTTATTCTCTATCAACTCAATCTCACGATGCGCTAAACTATAAATCTCTTGCATTGGCTCACGAAGCTCAAGCATATAAATCAATTCGCCTTCTATCTGAAAAAAAGTTATCTGAACAAGCACCCCCTTGTAGAGCTTATTTTTTACATACGTCCGCTGAATCTGTCGCTCTAAATCGGAAATCAATCCGGCATGATTTGGCAACTTCACACCAAACATTCTAAAATAAATCAATAATAACTCCTGATAATCTTCCCAAAAAAGCAACTTCGTATTTGCCATCTTAATCTCCACTTGAAACAAGCGAGAAGCAAATAAATCGGGTGTCAAAAATGGCTCTGTACTTAGATAAAATTGCCTATTAAAAAGAGTATATTTTGCCATCATTTAAAAAATGCTCATTAATTCATTCAAAAACCGATTTAGAATTTCAGGCTGAACAACTATCGGATAAATAAAACCAAAAATCGCACCCAGAAAATGAGCATCATGAGCCACATTATCGCGGTTCTTCCCGTCCATATAATAACTGTAATACAAATACAGAAATCCAAAAACAATGCCTGGAATGGGCAAAATGCCAAAAAAGTAAATCATCCGCCATGGACTGAACAAAATCGAGGCAAAAAGAACTGCCGAAACTCCACCTGAGGCTCCAACTGCATTATAATCCGAATTGTTTCGATGCTTAAACAAGGCACGCAAATTACAAAAAACAATTGCCCCAAAATACAACAGAAAAAAAATAATATTCGATTTCACCCCAAACCAAACAGAGAAAGACTTCTCAACGGCACTCCCAAAAGAATACAGAACAAACATATTAATCAGTAAGTGCGACCAACTGCCATGCAAAAACGAATAACTAATCAAACGATAATACTGCCTATCATTCAAAACCCTTGACACATTAAACTGAAATCGTGCCATTAAATCATATCGACTAAATGCCATGTACGACACCAAACTCGTAACAATGATAATTCCTAATGTAATTGACATTCTTTGTCCCCTTTAATGTATTAATCGATAAAGCAACTCCCGAATCAAATCATCATACTCCATATTACCCTTTGTTCCCTTCGACATTAAATCGAATTCTCGCAAAATAGCAATATTTTCAACCAGTTTCTTAGGATTATACAACCGACTTGCCGGCACAAATTCTTTCGAAAAAATAAATGGATGTATGCCCAATGCTGCTGCATCTTCTTTTGCCAAATGAATCCTGAGCAGCTTGTTGAAATACGAAAACAAACTCGGAATAATGCGCTGAATCGGATTATTCTCTTGATTAGCTATAAAATAATTTATAATCTTATTGCACCTCAAAACATCACGCTTCCCAAGCGCATTCTGCAACTCAAAAATATTATATTCCTTACTAATACCAATATTCTTCTCAATCAACTCAGGAGTTATTGAACCGTTTTGTGGCAAATCAATTGTAAGCTTCTCAATCTCTTTAACAATCTTTCCTATGTTCGTGCCCAAATATTCTCCCAACAAAGTTGAACTCTGTGCATCGATCTTGTAGCCCAAATCTTTCAAATAACCCTGAATCCACGACGAAATCTCATAATCGCGCACTAACACCGATTCAAAAACAACGCCTATTTTCTTTGCCTGCTTCACTAGCGATGTTGTGCCATTTATCTTACCATACTTATAACTCAACACCAAAATGGTCGTCAACATGGGCTGCTTCACATAGCTCGTTAAATTCTCAATCACTCGCTTATCCATCTCCTGAGCCTCACGAACAACCACAACCTGATAACTAGACATCATCGGATAACGACGTGCCGCATCAATAATCAAACGAGCATCATTAATATCTTTACCATAAAAAACATGCTGATTAAAAATCTGCTCATCTTCTGTCAACACATGCGATGAAATATATCGCTCAATCTCATCAATAAAATAAGCCTCCTCGCCCATTAGCAAATAAATAGGCACATATTTCTTATTCTTTAAATCCGATAATATACTTTTAACGTCTGCCATAACCAATTGTAATAATGCACAAAATTAATATTTTATCTGGCTTTCCACAAACGAAAGAACTTGAATAAATTCATCTGGATGAAACCAACTTGTCTGCTCATCTCCTCGAAACCAAGTGAGCTGCTTCTTGGCGTAATGCCTCGTGTTACGCTGAATGAGTTCAACAGCCTTTTGCAAATCATGATCACCACGAAAATACGAAAATAATTCTTTATACCCCACCGTGTTTAGCGCATTTAAATCAGCTAGCGGAAATAAACCCCTTGCCTCCTGCTCTAAACCCTCACTCATCATCATCTCCACACGCCGATTTATTCGGTCATACAAATCGCCTCGATCCCTATTCAATCCAACTTTGGTTATTTGAAAACTCCGCTCTTTCTGCACACGAGTTCGCCTGCTCGAAAAAGGCTCTCCCAACGTTAAGCACATTTCCAAGCCATGCAGCACCCGCTTCGGATTATTCCTATCCACCTGATTATAATATTCCAAATCTAAAGATTCCAACTGCTTTAGCAAAGGCTCTAAGCCTTGCGCTGCCAACAAATCCTTCAAATCGGCACGAATAGCCAAATCGGCATCGGGCATAGAATCAATGCCCTTACAAATAGCATCAACATAAAGCATTGAGCCACCAGTCATTATCACCACATCGTTATCGCAATGCAACTGCTCAATAATCCGAATAGCATCTTGCTCAAATTCATAAACATTATAACTCTGATGAATGCTGTGCGAATGAATTAAATGATGCCGAACACTTTCCAACTCCTCAACCGATGGAACAGCTGTACCTATCCGCATTTCGCGAAAAAACTGCCGCGAATCGCACGACACAATATCGGCACCAAACGCTTTAGCTAAACCAATGCTTGTAGCTGTTTTTCCAACTCCTGTGGGACCGAGAACAATTATTAAGTGTTTCATAATAAAAACATAGCAATAATGGCGTAAATATCCTAAAAAAAAAGGTCTGAACCTAAATTCAGACCTTCTTATTATTTAAATGAACTCAAAATTATTTTTTTGAATCCATATACTCGATAAGTTCACAAACTTTTGTTGAGTAACCCATTTCGTTATCATACCAAGAAACAATTTTCACAAATGTATCAGTCAAAGCGATACCTGCAGTTGCATCATAAATAGAAGTACGAGTGTCACCAATGAAATCATTAGAAACAACAGCATCTTCTGTATAACCAAGAACTCCTTTAAGAGCACCTTCCGATGCAGCTTTCATTGCAGCATTAATTTGAGCCATTGTTGCTGGTTTTGCCAAGTTAACAGTCAAATCAACCACTGAAACGTCGGGAGTTGGAACACGGAAAGCCATACCTGTAAGTTTACCATTAAGCTCAGGAATTACTTTACCCACAGCTTTTGCAGCTCCTGTTGAAGAAGGAATGATATTTTGACCAGCACCACGACCACCTCTCCAGTCTTTTGCTGAAGGACCATCAACTGTTTTTTGTGTTGCAGTTGTTGCGTGAACTGTTGTCATCAAACCATCAACAATACCGAAGTTGTCGTTCAATACTTTTGCAATTGGAGCAAGACAGTTAGTAGTACATGACGCATTAGAAACGAAATTCATATCGTTAGTATATTTGTCGTTGTTAACACCCATAACAAACATTGGTGTATCATCTTTCGATGGAGCCGACATAACTACTTTTTTCGCACCTGCTGTAATGTGACCTTGAGCCGATTCTTTTGACAAGAAAAGACCTGTTGATTCAACTACATAATCAGCACCAACTGCTCCCCAGTTAATATCAGCTGGATTGCGCTCTGCTGTCACGCGAACTTCTTTTCCGTTAACAACTAGTTTACCATCTTTCACTTCAACCGTACCGTCAAATTGACCATGAGTTGAATCATATTTCAACATATAAGCCATATAATCAACATCAATAAGATCGTTGATAGCTACTACTTGAATATTTCCTTTTTTAACTGCCTGACGGAATACAAATCGACCGATACGACCAAATCCGTTAATACCAATTTTAATCATGATTGATAATTTTTAAAAATAATATAATTACAAATGTTTTTTTTAAATTCTTCCCACATTCCTTTCGAAAGCGGATACAAATAAAGAAAAAATACAGCAAAAACAAATAATTTTCTCTTCTCTTTTTTTCGATTTATTCTCGCTCTTAAACTTCATTTAATGTTGAAATTCTTCACACCTTTCAACACTCCAAAATTACTAATTGCATTCCACAATTGCCAGCTCAGGAATCTGCTCAAAAAACTGCTCGCCATCCTGCAAATTCTTAACCTTTTCTTCCATGGAATAAGCCGGACAATCACAGCCACTCTTGCACGATGAAACTCCAGAAAACAAAATCACAACACACAAAAATAAAAATACTTTTCTCATCATTTCTTTTTTTTTATTCTCCCAAACCTGCTCTCGCAATCACTTCTCGATGCAATCACTTCTCGATGCAAATTTACACTTTTTTTTCATTACAAAACACCCAAAACTGCAAATTCAAACACAAAAAATCAACTCTAAAATAAAACACAACACCTCACAACTTCCTCCACCACCCCCAAAACACATCTTTCCACTTTCCTTAGGGCGTGCCGGCATTTGCCAAGCGCAAGCCATCGCCCTGCCGTCGGGCTTTACGTTTCAATCTTTTAAGTGGGCAAAAGGCAGAGCCCACTTAAAAGGATTTCCACTTCAATCCCTCACGCACCTAACGGTAAGTAAAACGCAAAATGAACCAATCACACCCTTTGGGGGCGTTTCAAATTGCCATGCGGAATAATTCCTGCGTTGCAACATCGCATGAGGCGAAATTTTGGAACATAAAACCCTACTTGTCGCAATCAAAGCCTGTGCAATTTTTGTCATTTTACAAATAACTGTTATCATGTTAAATTTTAAAAGTGTTAACTCAACTGATTTTCATCTGAGCGAAAAAATAAAAACAAGAAAGACGATCAATTAAATCCGACCGGCTTTCACTTACATACATATACTTTCGAGCAAATTTTTACACTTTTCGAGCAAAAAAAAGGAAGAAAAATGAAAAATAATTTTCAACCAACAGAAAATCAATACAATAAAATTTGATTTTTTTTTCGCATGCCGAACAGATTGTAGGTGTTTTTCGTCAAAAATGTAATCTCCAGATAGCAATTTACACCAAAATTGCAATGTCCAATT
>JBKEAC010000120.1:0-6754 GCA_047971925.1 Mangrovibacterium sp. | reverse complement strand
AGAAGGAGCAGAGGTTTCAATGACGGGCGATTTGAAAGTAACAAAGAATGCATCTTTTATAAATTCAGGAACCTTATACATTAATAATAGCAGTCCGATAGATTTAAATTTTGCAAACAGTCACACTAGCGATGGTAAGTTTGTGTTTTCTGGCACATCGCACTGCACACTTGTTGGCGATGCTCAGTGGGGTAGTTTACACATGAAGATAAGCGGAGGCGATTTATTCTTAGAAGGTAATCTAACGCTAATTGATACACTCAACTTGTATTTAGGTCGAATTGATGTAGGCTATCAGAAGATGACATTGAAGAACAGCGACGAGGGCAGTTTAGTTTTTAACAATTCGAAAGGATCCCCTTCCTATATAATAGGAGCGTTAAATCGGGCGGTTATTAGCAATTCGATATATTATTTTCCTCTTGGTGATGCGGACGGATTTCATCCTTATATCGTACAAAATCCAAGCGGAAATGATAATATAGAAGTAGGCTATGATAAAGATATTTCACAAGAATGGAGCATGTTAAACCAAAGTTCACTTTTCGATATTGAGGATGTTGGAGGGTGGAAAGTAGTTTCAAGTGTGAATTTCAATCCAGGTCTTTCACTATTTGCTAATGATGGAATGACGCTAGAACGCGATGATGTGTACAGTGTGCTTTATGCAACAGATATTTCGTCAATGACTTCTAGTTACCAGAAATATGATGCAAGTTTGTTTCAAAATATTTATTCGTTAAGCGACAAGTTGAGCTCGGCAGGTATTTATACTGTTGCCAATGAAAAATCGATTGAGCTACCCAACTTCGCCTATATTTCGGATAATAGCAACTCAACATTTGTCATTCCAGGATTTTCAAAATATGATCAAGTAGAGTTAGTATTTTACAATCGATGGGGTCAGAAAATTTTTGATGATCATAACTACAATAATAATTTCGATTGTTCCAAACTGGCTGCTGGAACTTATTTCTATGAAATAAAGTTTCATCAAGGTACTTCGGTGGAGTTAGTTCGAAATCATATAGAGATTAAGCATGAGAGATAGTCTGTTAAGAATCGTACTGTTCTTACTGATGTTTGCGGGTGCTGCACAAGCGCAGGAAGCAATACATTCACAATCGGTGATGAAGCAAGAATACTTGAATCCGGCATATAATTCCTTTAAAGATTATGTGTCGATTAGCTTCTTTACGCGCAATCAGTGGGCAGGAGTTGGCAGTAGTCCTAAAATTTATGCTGCCAACTGCTATTTGCCTTTGCAGGTGAGTCGCATGGGTATCGGATTAACTGTCATGCAAGAAGATATTGGGCTTAGGAGCATCAGCATGTTAAACGCTAGTGCTACTAATAACATTCAGTTGGGTTCGAGTAGTTTTTTATCATTTGGCTATGGATTGGGTTTGAATTACACAGCCTATGACCAAGATGAAATTGTGGCACTAGATGAAGCCTATTTAAATTCAGATATCAAATGGACTAGCATTGAACCCACCCTTAAGCTCGGTATGTTTTACACCAATCCGCATTTCTTTGCAGGTGTTAGTAGCAATAGTGTTTTTGGGAGCGTTACCAATGATAGTTGGTATTTGCCTGGTATCGATGTCATTTGTGGCTCAATGCACCGCTTGGGGAGGAATGTGTTTTTCCGTCCCGACCTTATCATGAAGTATTATAAGAGTATGCAAGTTATTGTGAACGATTTAGTTCCAAAGGAATCATATGCTCCTCCTGTTTTCGATTTGTCGCTTAGTTTTTTAGTAGTTGGTCGTTTGTGGCTGAGTACAAGTCATCGTTTTGATATGGCGCAAACCTTCTCGACTGATTTTTTAGTTTTCGATAATTTGCAAGTGGGCTATTCATTTGAATTGGGCATTGGTGAAGGTTTGAATCAGTTTAATTCCAATAGTATATCGTTGTCTTACAAGATTGGCAAGAAAAGTGCACTGGGAGGCTTCCAAAAAGAACACCGCTATGATTATCGAAATCAGTTTAAATATTTATATCGCTAGCACATGAAGAATTTTAAAACACAGCTTGTTTTTTTATTTTTGATTTTGCTTAGTGCTTCACTGCAAGGGCAATCGAAAAAAGAACAAAAGACTATTGATAAGGCTTTGCAAGGTGGAAACTTTCAAGCGCTCATTGCTCTTAAAGGAGAGATTAATCCTGCAGATATTGCTAACTATTTGCGGAATTTGGGAAAAATGGCTTTAGAAAATGGAGATTATGAAAAATCAGTAAACTATTTTTCGCAGTCATTCCACTTACTAAAAACGAATATTTCCGAGCAAGATATTTGTGATTATTATTACGCACTACTCAAGTGCAATAAGGAGGAAGATTTGCTTCAAGACAGCTTTGCTTTGCCCTATGCCAAGAGTTTAAAAGTAATTCAGCTGATTGAAAATGCCAAGTCGCGGTGTTTTTATCGCCAAGTGGAAGTGCCTTTTGTGCAAACCAAAAGCATGGATATAAATGGCTTGCTCTTTCGCTATGGTTTTAGCTTCCACGATTACTTTATTTATTTTGCTAATCAAGGCGAACTGAATGCGGATGAAAATCTTTGGGAAAACAAGGTATATGCTGAACGAGTGAGTAAGCGAACTCATTTAGCCAAGGTGCGATACATTCCTGAAGGTGCTATTGGTTCCGAGGGCTCAACACCTCTCAAGATGAAGGAATTTGGTCGTGTGGTAACGCTATGCAAGGGGGCAAATAATGAGGTGGATTTTTTTACCGTTGTGCCCGAGAATGGAAAGCCCGAACAAATTAAAATTAAAGGAGGACATTTTCCTTCGTTTTCTTATAATTCAGATGAATATGCTTGTGCTATGCCCTTCTTCGATGTGAAGAAAAATAGATTGTATTTTAGTTCAACCATGCGAGGTGGTCATGGGGGATGGGATATCTATTACTCCGACTTCAATGGGTCGATATGGGAGAAGCCCGTTAATTTGGGCAATAAGCTAAACTCTCCATACGATGAACTTTTCCCTTTTTCTAAAGATAGCTTACTTTACTTCTCCTCCGATGGTTGGGAAGGTTTTGGCGGTTTTGAGAACTATGTCTTTAATGAAAAGAGCCGCAGGTGTTGTAACCTTGCTTTTGCAAACAGTGTGGACGATGATTATTGTTTTCAACTCATAGATGAGCAGCATTTTCATGCCATTGGTATCAAAGGGAAGCAATCGATTTACTATTCATTTGAAGATACATATGATGAGCTATTGTTATCGCTATACGATAAATTTTCAACCGATACACCAATAGTTCAAACAGCAACTCCTGTTCAATCGGTTTCAACCCCTGTTCAATCGGTTTCGACACCAGTTCAAGCAACTACAACAGCAACGGTTCAATCGGTTTCAACTCCGGTTCAAACAACTACAGCAACTCCGGTTCAATCGGTTTCGACACCAGTTCAAACAACTACAACAGCAGCGGTTCAATCGGTTTCAACACCAGTTCAAACTGCAACAGCAACGGTTCAATCGGTTTCAACACCAGTTCAAACTGCAACATTACCTCTCATCATGAAAGCGAGTGGGCAAAATTCAAAGCAGATGGAAAATGTGCTATTTGATGTGAACAGTCAAATCATTGACCCTGAATATTACGTTACACTCAATCGTGCCGTCGATCAAATAATAGCATCGGCAGCAGAACACATAATCGTGTGGGGACACACCGACAAAACAGGGCATGAAAATTACAACAACTATTTGTCGTACATGCGAGCCTTGAATGTGGTTGATTATCTTAAAAAAGGCTTAGGAACCACGCACATGCCACAGTTTCATATTGTGATTGGAGGTGCAGGCTATGCCAAAGGAAGTGCCGCAGGCGATAGCAATGACCGCAAAGTTGAGATTAGGCAAGGAATGCGAAACTTACCCTATCCGATGATGTATGCCTATAAAGCAGAAGCAGGAGAAACCCTTGCTGATGTGGCAGAGCTGTTCCAAAATGATTTAGAACTATTACAGCAGTTAAATGAAACCACTGTTATTCCTGAAGACCGCCTAGTTTTGGTGGGTATTCAAGGCATGCATTTGGTGAAATATGGTGAAAACTTCTATCGCATCAGTCTGAACTACAATTTACCGTTGAGTGTACTTCAAAAGGCTAATAAAAAGCCAAACATGAATGCCATAGTAGGCGACAAATGGTTCATTCCACTTTCAAAATCTAGTAAAAAATAATCAAATTATAGTCCATGAGTAAATTTTGTTATACATTCATTTTGTGCCTTGTGCTTTCTTCGCCACTGTTTGCTCAAACAGGTGGAGTTAGCATCGGTAAAAATGGAGATGCAGCTCATGCAGATGCCATCTTAGATATGGTTTCAACGAGCAAGGGTATTTTAATTCCTCGCATGTCGAGTTCACAGCGCGAAGCCATTTTCGAGGATAGTGATTCATCGGCAAAGGGGCTTTTAGTGTTTGACACCGTCAAGAATTCGTTCTTCTATTGGGATGGATCTGCGTGGAAAAATATTGCTTCAACGAATGCGAAAATTGTTTCTGGAACTCCCTCAATTGCTGGGGCTGCTGGTGAAATGGCTTTTGATGGCACGAATTCAATTCTGTATGTACACACGGGACAGATTTGGGCAAAGGCTACTGGGGAGAGTGGAAGTAAAGTGAATTTAACTCCCATGTTGAATGCTTCGGGTGTGCTCTATTTGGGAACACAAGATAGCAAGGCATTAGAAGTTGATTTATCTTCCTTGAAGGTGGTTTCAGCAACAGGAATTAATGTAACACCCAACACGCAATTAGGACTTTCTGCTAGCAACGTGCAAGATGCCTTAATGGAATTGCAAGGGGAAATTGTTACCGCAGCTGGTGGTGGAATGTTATCGGTGGTTCACGATAAATCGCTTGAAGGTAATGGTATTGCCGGATTACCACTTCTGGTAGCTGAAAAGGGTATCGACACAAAGCATTTGGCTGATGGCGCGGTAACGGGTGCTAAGCTTGCCGATGGAAGTGTTTCTACCACTAAAGTAGTTGATAAGTCGATTACCATTGACAAGCTGGCTAGCAATTCGGTGAGTAGCGAGAAAATCTTAGATAATGCAATTACAAATGATAAATTGGCCGATGGAGTTGTGACTAAAAACGAAATTTCTTCAGGTGCTGTGAGCTATGATAAAATTCAACCAGCAACAGGAATGTCGCGTTTGCTTGGTAGTTCGGCAACAACAACAGTTATTGGCGAAATTTCTTTAGGTACTGGTCTTTCAATGAGTGGAACGACGCTTAATGCTACGGGAGTTAACACCGTGGGCTCAAATGTAACTTCGGCAGGAACTATTGCTGTGGGAAATGGAACTGGAGCAACATTAACGGCCATGACAATCGATTTGGCACAAAATGCGGTATCCTCATCTTACTTGGCCGATGGCGCAGTGAGCACTGTGAAAATGGCTAACAATGCTGTGGCGGATACAAAGCTGAAAGGAATAACAGCTAGCGGAACAAGCGGACAAGTATTAACATCTGATGGAACGGGCGGTTTTACTTGGGCAACTGCTGCAACTGGAGGAATGACTTCGGTAGTAACCGATGGAATTACAATTACAGGAAATGGCAATTCAACACCTTTAGCGCTTGGAAATTTATCATGGAATAACATAACAACAGGTAAGCCATCAACCTTGAGTGGCTACGGTATTAATGATGCTTTAGCAAAGCCAACAGTAGCAGGAACCGACGGTCAAGTATTGACTTTAGTTGGCAGCACACCAACATGGAAAGATGCAACTGCTTCATCAACAACAACTCTCACAGGTGCAGTAACAGGTTCGGGAACGGGATCAATTGCAACAACTTTGGGTGCTAACGTTGTTGGTTCTTCTAATATTACCGATGGTTCAATTACTGCTGCTGATTTAGCAAGCAATGCTGTTACACCTACAAAATTAAATGGAATTGCTGGTAATGGTACAACTGGGCAGGTACTTACATCGAATGGATCGGGTGCTTTTGCATGGGGTAATTCATTAACAAACCCAATGACCACAGCTGGTGATCTTATTATAAATAATGCATCGGGTGCAGCATCGCGTTTAGCTGCGGGTAGTAACGGTTATGTATTGACAATGGAAGGAGGTGTACCAACATGGGCAGCCGCAACTGGTAGCGTTACAGGTCAAAATGTAACTTCTACAGGAAGTATTACCGTAGGAAATGGTGCAGGAGCGGCTTTAACAGCAATGACTCTTGATATTGCTTCAGGAGGCGTTGCTGCAACTCATTTAGCAAGCAATGCAGTTACGACAGCTAAGATTGTAGACGGTACAATTGCTGCTGCCGATATTGCTGCCAATGCTATTACAGAGGCAAAATTAAGCGTTTCAAATACTGGATCATCAGGACAAGTGTTAACCTCTGATGGTTCGGGTGGTTTCACTTGGGCTGACGCAAGCGATGGTGGTGGTAGCGGTACGGTTTCTTCAGTGAGCGGAAGTGGAGGCACAACATGATTCACACTATCGGTTGGACCAATTACTACTTCAGGAACTCTTACCCTTGGCGGAACGCTTGCCGTAGCTAATGGAGGTACTGGAGCAACAACAAGCTCTGCTGCATTAACAGCATTAGGTGCTCAAGCAGCAGACGCCGAATTAACAGCACTAGCAGGTCTTTCTACAAACGGAATGCTTGCCAGAACTGCTGCCGGAACTGTTGCAGCAAGAACAATAACAGCAGGAACAGGAGTTACTGTTACAAACGGTAATGGT
>JBKEAC010000119.1:0-4626 GCA_047971925.1 Mangrovibacterium sp. | reverse complement strand
ATCTTTTTGCCGATAGAACGGTGCTCGGTCTGTATGGAACCTATGAGTTTATTGCCAATAGAATATCTCTTGCCTCGTCGCTTGGAGCCTATGTCTACAGAAAGAAACCTGAGGGAGGAGCACCAATAATTTATCAACGCATTGGATTGAAATATCATTTCAAAAACGACATGTTTGTTAGTGTGTTGGTGAGAGCACATAACTTCACTGTTGCCGATATTATCGAATGGGGTGTGGGCTACCGAATTAAGTGGAGAAAGGATGAAAAGTGAGTAAAATTCTAATTGTTTATTCACATCACTTTCAATACAGAATATCCTTTCGAAAAGTATTACGCATGCCTAAATATCTATTTGGCCTCTAATTCACTAACTGAGGTGAATTTAAAAAGAATGACGCTTCTTCTGTGATTTACTCGATTTTTCAAGTGTACTCACGTATTCGCCATCATATTTTGAAACACTTCCCTTGTATGTGAATACTAACGAAATTTCGTTCAATGTTTCGCTTACTTCTCCATCAACATAAAATGTACTTATTCCACGTCCCGAAAAAGAAACTTCGTAATTATCACCACTTTCTTTGACTATGAATTTTCCCGATGTGGGTGTGATAATTGAACCATTTATAATACCATAAGTGTTTGCAACACTATTCGTGTTAATGTCATCGCCAATAGCAGCATCGGAGAAATCGCCAAAGATATTCGATTTTCCAGCAATTGCATCGTTGTATGTTCCGATTAAATATTCGCCTTCCGTTAGTTTTCCTGGTGTTGACGAATAGAGATCAAAATAAACGATAGCTTCATTAGGGCTATTTGTCGATGATGTGGCTGAAATAGCAGTAAAATCAATATCATATACTCCTTGAGCTATTTGTCCATAATCTTCAATGAATCCTGCCGTTAGTGCTTTTGTCGTATTTCGAATAGTTACCTCATTCTTAGTTGTTGCACCTCCTCCAGTTCCAGAATTATCATCGTCATCATCTGTGCTTGTGGCTGAATTTCCCGAACACGCCACCAGTGTGATACATATAAATAAAAGGAGTGAAGTTATTTTCCAATCGTATTTCATAATTCAATGACTTATTGATATTGTTATATTAATTAAACGGAACAAATATATGAATTATATCGGAGATGTTGTAGGGTGAAATTGAGTTTTTTTGTCCAAGAGTGGTTTTTTTTGAAATAAATGTAAATTGGATTCAATTTAAATCTTAATTTTGGGGAAAATTTAAAGAAGAATAGCTTGGCTGTTTAATTAATAAATCTTGTAGAGTGAATGCATAGCGTTATAAAACAAAGGGGTTCACGCCGTTTTAGTGTGGAGAAATATCTAACCAATTTAAGACATGAAGATGTTGACCCTTTTATTTTAGAATGCTTTGAACACATTTTTCGGTTTTCAAATGCATCATCAAGATTAAATAAGAATGTGCGATTAAACTAGATTTACTTTTTGAACTAGGAGAGTTCAATATAAAACATATATAAACTAAAGCAATAGGCAATGAAGAGAATACTATTTTTATTTTGGAGTATTTTTATTTTCGCGTTGAGCTATGGGAATGATCCCAAATTGAAACTCGACTTAAATTACAGTGCACTGAATAGAGACTACACCGCGAGTGGTTACACCAGATGGGAAGTTGGTTCAGATTCCACTATTATCGTTGATGGCATTAAATTTAAAGCCGAAAATGCAAGCAAGATCGGATATCTGCGTTCGAATTGGTATAAGGACGGTATCAATGCTGGAAATCTTTTAGTGTGCGATGGACTAAAAGTTGATGGTGCCGATGCCTTGGGCGCAAAAATAAGAATTGTAATTTCGGGTTTAACTACAGGAGAACACACGCTATTATTGTATTTGAATAATGTGGATAATCTTTCGGCACAAGGCGGACCTTGTCCAATGGATATTAGTGTTGATGGTAATTTAGTGGTTAACGACATTCTTCCCACTATGCGAGCATTGCTTAGCTATGATTCTCAACGAGCATTCTTGAAAATTAAAGCTACAGAAGGAAAAGATGTGATTGTGCTGTTGGAGGCCGATGTGGCAGCCGGAGGAAATATGTCGAATAACAATATTTATATTAATGCGATAGAATTAAACACGCAAAATGCCGATGATCAAGCAAAAACACCTAGTCCGGTCGATCAAAACCATCATGTTGAAGCTGAAAACAACTCGATAAACCTCTCTTGGATTGCTGGTCAGGATGCTGTTTCTCATGATGTTTATTTCGGAATAGATAGTACAGCAGTTGCTAATGGCGAAGGCCTAATTGCTAATCAAATTAGCGAAACAAAATATAATTTATCAGCATTGAACACGCATGATATTTATTATTGGCGTGTAGATGAACGAAAAGCTGATGGTACCAAAACAGATGGCAATGTGTGGCAATTCCGACTAGTGCAATTAGCCTATCCTGGAGCCGAAGGTTATGGGCGTTTTGCGCGCGGTGGTCGTGGTGGAAAAGTGGTGCGGGTGACTAATTTGGAAGATGATGTGTTGAGCCCAAGTGAAGGAAGTTTGCGCTATGCCATTGAAGTGGAAGAAGGTCCAAGAACTATCGTGTTTGATGTTTCGGGTTTAATTCAACTCAAAGGACGTCTTTCGCTGAGCGATGATTGCATTACGATAGCAGGGCAAACCGCACCTGGAAAAGGAATCACTGTGAGAGATGCTCCTTTCGGATTGAGCGGTGCCGATGATGCAATTGTGCAACACATTCGTGTACGTAGAGGAAATCAATCAGATATTAATTGGGGTGGTGATGGCATGGGAATGTCGGGATGTAACAACTCAATCATCGACCATGCGTCAATTAGCTGGACTATTGATGAGGCGTTTAGTTCGCGCAATGGGAACAACGTGAGCTTACAGCGCACCTTAATTTCAGAAGCATTGAGCATTGCCAATCACCCAAATTATCCTGAAGGAACCGACCATGGCTATGCTGCAACAATTGGTGGTAATATTGGAAGTTTTCATCACAATCTTTTAGCTAACAACTCGGGTAGAAACTGGAGTTTAGGGGGAGGTTTAGATGGAAGCGGGTATTATGCCGGTCGATTAGACATTAGAAACAATGTGGTTTACAATTGGAAAAGCAGAGCAACCGATGGCGGTGCTAAAGAAGTGAACTTTGTGAATAATTATTATAAGGTGGGTGCAGCTACGACCATGTTTTATTCTCTTTCAATGGATCATGAGGGAACAGGAAATGGCACACAACAAGCATTTTTCGATGGAAATTTATTGGTAGACCATTCGGGTGCTAGCAAAGCAAAAATCGACAGCTCGTCGGAAGGTGTTGAGGGAAGAAGATATACAATTAAGAATAATGCCATCTTGAATTGGGAAACTTGGGTCGATGCTCCTTTCTTTGAATCGTTCGTAGAAACGCAATCGGCTAAAGCTGCCTACAAAGATGTTCTGTCAGATGTGGGGTGTTATCTCCCTGAATTAGACGACCACGACAAGCGCATCATTGAAGAAACATTGAATGGCACTTACACCTATTCTGGTAGTGTGAGCGGAAAACCTGGTTTAATTGATAACGAGGCTGATGCTGGCGGTTGGGAAGATTATCCTGAAATTCACCGTGCTAGCGACTGGGATTCTGATGCCGATGGTATGCCCAACTGGTGGGAAGAATACCATGGAGAAGCTGATGGCGAAACGATTAATCCCGATGGCTATTCAAATCTTGAATATTACTTACAATGGATGGCAGAATTGCATTATTTCGCATCATCGAGAGAAACCTTAGAAATTGATTTAAAATCACTATTTAAAGGATACACTCCCTATACTCCTGTTTATAGCGTGGTGAGCAAAGAAAATGGAGAAGCGTCTATCGATGGTGATGTGCTGAAACTAAAAGTTGCAGTTGTGTCGGCCGATAGTCAATTAGCAAGATATATAATTAAGGTGACTGATTCCGAAGGCGATTCGAAAGAACGTGTGATTAACGTATTTTTTACACTCGGAAATTCACTTGTAACTATCGATTATCATTTGGGAATTAATGGTGCAGTGAATTATAATCCAACGGAATTGACTTATGCTACCTCGTTAACTTTGATTCCTGCTCAAGCAAGTGGATATCGTTTCATGGGTTGGTTTGCCGATGAAAATTACACTCAAAGCGTTAAATCAATCGATGGAACGGCTGAATCTTATGAACTATGGGCTCGATGGAAGAAAATCGGCGATTTTGTGGTTTATCCATCAGTAACTTCGCAATCTTTAACCTTAAGTTCGCACGAGCAATCGGAACAAATCCAGATAGTCAATGCCGCAGGAATGGTTTTGAAGCAATTTCAAACATCAGCAAAAGAAACGCAGATTGATGTGAGCGATTTGCCATCAGGATTATATGTACTCAGAAGTATCAAAACAAACGAGCAAACACGTTTTGTGGTGAAATAACACCAAAAAAGGATAATCATTTAGATTATCCTTTTTTGTTTTAAAACCCTTCAATCAAAGACCGCTTTTTACCGCTCTATTCAACCCAGAAAGATGAAGTTTCAAAGTTCAGCACATAGCCTTTGAATGCAGAAATAAAATCTTGTCCAACATTACCAAAAGAATTTTTGTT
>JBKEAC010000118.1:0-18365 GCA_047971925.1 Mangrovibacterium sp. | reverse complement strand
GATTGATGGTCATGAAACAATCGGGAGCCAACACTGTTGCGGTTGGTGCCGACGTGAAACGAGTGATTGCTGAAACAATGCCGAACCTACCTCCTGATGTGAAATTTCACTTACTTTACGACTCTTCAAATGACATTCAGAAATCGATCAACAACCTTTCTGAAACATTCATTTTCGCATTGATATTCGTTGTATTCGTCGTATTATTATTCTTAGGAAGATGGAGAGCAACGCTCATCATTTCGCTCACAATTCCAATATCTTTGATTGTTGCTTTCGTCTACTTATTCGTTTCGGGAGGTTCAATCAACATCATCTCATTATCTTCGCTTTCGATAGCCATTGGTATGGTGGTAGATGATGCGATTGTGGTACTCGAAAACATCATCAAACACATTGAGCGTGGAGCTTCACCGCGTGAAGCTGCGATATATGCAACAAAAGAAGTGTGGCTCTCGGTAATTGCAACAACTCTGGTAGTAGTAGCCGTATTCTTCCCGTTGACATTGGTGGGAGGGCAAACGGGTATTCTTTTCAAACAATTGGGTTGGATTGTAACAATTACCGTTGTTACATCAACAATTGCAGCCGTTACGCTTACACCAATGCTTAGTGCTAAAATGCTTCGACTAAGAGAAAACCTTACAGGCAAAAAATCATGGTACGACCGTACAATTTTACCAATACTCGATAGTATCGATAATGGATATGCAGCAATCGTGAAATGGAGCATTTATCACAAAAAAATTATTATTCCTGCAACTCTAGCCATTTTCGTCGGTTCGATGTATCTTGGAAAATATGTGAAATTTGAGAGTATGCCTGAGCAAGATTTAGGTTCGATGACTGTTAGTTTTGAATGCCAAACAGGTACTCGTGTTGAAAAAACCGATGAAATAGCTCAGCAAGTGGAAAGCTTCATCCTTGAAAATATGGGCGAAGAAACAGAGCTCACATTTACCTCTTCTGGTTCCGACGATGATGGTGGTATTTCTGCAATTTTCGGTGCATCGGGATCGCACGTGGTGGAAATGCGCGTGAAATTCGTGCCGCTTACTGAGCGTGACCGAACCATCTGGGAACTTGCCGACCTTGTGCGTGGAAAAATGGCTACAATTCCCGAAGTAGTGAGCTACAATGTTTCTACAGCTTCACAAAGCATGGGTGGAACATCAAACACGGTGGATGTGGAAATATACGGATACGATATGCAAACTACTACAACATTTGCAAATAAAGTAGCCGAAAGATTAAAAACACTTGATGGTGCCGATGATATTTCAGTTTCTCGTGAACGCGAAAAACCACAGCTGCAAGTCATATTCGACCAAGACAAACTAGCCGAATATGGACTAACAACTGCAACAGCATCAACTGCCGTGAACTACGCAATTAGTGGAATGACTGCCTCAAAATATCGTGAAGAAGGTGATGAATACGACATCGTGGTGAGATTCGATGATGCAAATAGAACTTCAATTGCCGATATTGAAAATATAAATATTCAAAGTCCAGCAACAGGAAGCCTAATCAAACTCACCGAAATCGGAAAAGTAGAAGAATACTGGGCAACTCCAACTGTGGAAAGAAAAACTCGCCAACGTATCGTTACCGTATCGGCCGCTCCTGCAAAAGGAAAAGTACTTTCTGATGTAGCTGAGGCAGTACAAGCCGAACTTAAAAACATCGATGTGCCTGAAGGTGTTTCGGTTGAAATCGGTGGAGCTTACAAAGATATGCAAGAGAATAATGCCGATTTAGGATTACTATTTATAATCATCGTTATGCTTGTATATGTTGTAATGGCATCGCAATTCGAATCACTAACTATGCCACTAATTATCATGACTTCAATTTTGTTCTCATTCTCTGGTGTAATCATAGCATTGCTTATCACTAACACAACAGCTTCAATGGTAGCAATACTCGGAGCGATTCTGCTAGTAGGTATCGTAGTGAAAAACGGTATTGTGATGATTGACTTCATTAACCTTCTTCGTGAGCGTGGTATTGAACTTCATCAAGCGGTAATCGATGCTTGTAAAAGCCGTTTGCGACCAATCCTTATGACTGCCATGACAACCGTTCTTGGTATGCTTCCAATGGCTCTAAGCGTTGGCGAAGGATCAGAAATGTGGGCACCAATGGGTATCACAGTAATTGGTGGGCTATTATTCTCAACAGCAATCACATTGGTTATTATTCCAGCGGTTTATGTATTAATGGCAGTAAAAGGAAGTAGAAACAAAAAGGCTCAACTTTATAAAAAATACCACTTCCTTGACAAATAATTAAAGAAACAACACAGATGAAATCAGTATTCATAGCATATAATCAAGCAAATACCGAGCGGGTAGAATACATGCTCGACCGCCTCGAAATTAGAGGATTCACCATGTGGGAAGACGTGAAAGGACGTGGCTCAAAAAATGGCGAACCACGTATGGGAAACCACACATGGCCTGAAATGAACTCAGCCGTAATGGCAATTGTTGACGATAGCAAAGTTGAAGAACTTCTCGTTGCTGTAAAAAAACTCGACGAAATAAACAAAGAAGTGGGCGTGAAAGCCTTCGTATGGGACATTTTGCAAGTGGTTTAGTAGTTATATTTTTATAAGAAAATTCGTCAAATCCTCTTTTGGATTTGGCGAATTTTATTTTTACAGCTTATACCCGTTAGCAGAATTAATTTGTTACGATTTTAACGAAGAAAGTGTTCTGCATAATTGTGTTTCGAAGCCGCTTTATAAATTAATGCGTTCAACTTACATACTTTATAAGACAGTGTCGGTTTTTACAATATAGGAGACGCATATCATGCGTCGTTACAGATTTTTGCCATATAGGAGCCCTATATGGTCTTTAATAAGTTAAGTTTTTGTAATACAGGACTCCTATATGGTCTTTTATAAATACTTATTGGGGTGTATTTTTTTTGATATGCTAAAATAAGCGAACTTATTAGTCCATATTTTTCTTCATGAGGTGAATTAAGCAAGCTTATTAGTCCATATTTTTTTTGATATGTTAAAATAAGCAAACTTATTAGTCCATATTTTTCTTCATGAGGTGCGTTAAGCCCACTTAATTGTCCATAATTTTCCCCATGAGGTAAGTTAAGCTTCAATTTACATCGTAATAAGCCGTGCTTTAGCGTCGATATTTGTTTAAGTATTGAGAGTGTACACAAAACTGTGTCTAGGTAATATGTTGCTTATATTGTTTCTATATTTCGGTCGTTATTATGAATGATGCAGTGTAGAGAGTTTTTTCTATAGAACCAAACTTTGCCTTAGTTATGATGCATTTTAAAAGAAGAATGTTTTTTTGCATTTGCTTATGAATTGTATATATTTGTACTGAAATTTTGTACAATAATTACGCAATATACGTTGATTTTTCAACGAATGATTTTTATAATATATAGATGCACGGGTAACTAAAAAGCAATTACGAAAAGATGAAAGTAGTCATGCTTTTAGTGCGATAGTCGATTAATTGCATTTAATATTGAACCTTTGTTTTTAAAAGTAGAATAATAATGGAGATATATTCAACACATTTAGTATGGACAATGATTGCTCAATGGGGAATTTTTATTTCTTTATCGACAATGATTTATGGGAAAATAGAACATAAAGAATGGGGAAAGCATATCGGATTAGGTCTATTTGTTGTATTGGGAATTTACAGTCTGCTTGTCATTAAGCTTGAAATAGTTACAATTCCTGAAGTAGTGGAAGGTGGAGTTATACCACTGGAGGTGAAGATGGCAACATTTTTTAGAGGGCTATCATTTGCAGGTCTCATGTCGGTAGTTATATTGTTGCTAAATGCGATGAAAAAGTATCCTATTGTTTCAAAGGTGCTGAGTGCAATACTTATTTTATTTGCATTGCTGTTATTTTTCATGGTATATAATCTTCAAAAAAATGCACCATGCGTTTAGTTGCCGATAGCGGATCAAGCAAAACCGATTGGGTCATTTTGAAAGATAGACATGTAGAGTTGGAATTTCAAACAAGCGGTATCAACCCTTTTTTTAGAGATACAAATTCTATAGAACAAGAATTATCACCGATTCTGAAATGTTATGAGGGAAAAATCAAGTCGATTTCTTTTTATGGTGCAGGAGTTGTGAATGCGCAGAAAGGAGAAGTAATAGCCAAGGCATTTCGTAATATATTGGGAGATGTTTGTATGGAGATAGAATCAGATTTACTTGGAGCTGCAAGAGCTTTGAGTGGAAATGTTGCATCGATAGTTTGCATTCTAGGAACAGGTTCCAATGTGTGTCTATATGATGGTTCAAAGGTGATTCAGCAGATTCCAGCAATGGGATTTATTCTTGGAGATGAGGCGAGTGGAGCTGTTTTAGGACGACAGCTCATTGGTGATTATTTTAAGGGAATTATGCCGATAAATATGCAGCAATCGTTCTATGAGAAATATCATGTAGAGGCACTTGATGTTATTGAAAACACCTATCGTAGTCCGAGTCCTAATAGATATTTAGCCCAATTTGCCATGTTTTTAGGAGAACATAAAAAAGATTCATATATTCAGTCTATTTTAGCAAATCAGTTTGAAAATTTTGTAGTTCGCAATATTTTACAAATAGCTAATGCACGCGATTATACGGTTAATATTGTAGGATCTATAGGCTATCATTTTAAAGAAGAGATAGAAATTCAGCTCAAAAAGAAAGGCCTTAATTTAGGTGTAGTTCTTAAAAGTCCAATTGAAGGTCTGAAATGAATTACTTAAAGAAAGAAGCTTCATAGTTAGCAGAATTTCCAGCAGCATCAACAACAGAGAGTTTTAACGAATGTTTTTGATTCATTTTTAGTCTTGAGTTGTCAAAAATATAGAATAGTTTCTTTTGTTTGTATTCATATTGAAAAAGAACCCACTCACCATCTATTTCACCTCTCCACGATTGAATTCCAGATAAATTATCGGAAATAAGAAAATTAAGTTGATTAGGGTTGTTTAAACTTTGGTTATTATCGATGCTAAGAGCCTTTATTTCAGGCTTTATACTATCAATAGCAACTGTGTATTTTCCCAGAGTATTTATTGATCCACAAATCCAATTATCATTGTTTTTTGCAGGTGTAAATTGCTTGATTTTTCCATATTTATCGATTAAGGCAATTCCAACCTTTTCGATATACTTATTAGGAATGTTATGAGCTTTTATTTGAAGTTCAAAATTTCGATGTGCAGGAATTAATTCGTTACCAATAGTTATGTGAGGGGCATGAATGGAGTTTGGGAGTGTCGATTCCGAATAATCGATGTAGAGGTCGTTATAGAAGGTGTTTTTATCAAAAAGAAGTTTAGAATTTTCAGTTTCAAGTTGAATTTCCTCTTGGCATTTGATGAAAGTTCCATTGAGGATTTTATTTGGATTTTCTTTGTCTTTTTCACCAAATATTTGAAAGCGTAGAGAGCTATTGTTGCCGTAAGTATCTGAAATTAGATATTTGATGTTTGCGGTATCAGATTCTTGAATTGAGAAGGTGCCATTATTTATTAGAGTTTCGAAGTTGTTGAGTTGATTGTTCTTATCAACGAAGCTCTTTTGATAGCGAATATTATTTTTTTTGAAATAAGCATAATCCATATAACTATTAGCATATCGACGTTCATCGAAATCAAGTTCATCCATTTTGAAGGTGTATATAGTTTCATTATTCACTTGAAGAGCGCATTCAAAAATACCGCACTTATTAGCACTTCCATCGAGAGTTTCATCGGCATAAATTCCTAATCCGATGGTACCATTTGCCGATATTTTTTCGGGAATAGTGTTGTTTGTTACTGTAAAATCTTGTTGTGCATGTTTACCATTCACAGAAGCATTTGGGGAAATAGGATAAACCATTAAACTCTTAATCAAAGGAGGAGTTGTATCTTTAATATTGAAATTGAAGAGTAGTGGATTTATGGGGTGTTCAGATATAGTTTCTCGGATTTCGAAATGTAGATGAGGACCACCAGAGCCACCTGTGTTTCCAGAAAGAGCGATATATTCACCTTTTTTTACAACAAAAACATTTGCTGGAATGTTAATGTCGATATCAAACTTTTCTGTTCGATATTGTTCTTCTCGAGCATATTTTTCAATGGCAGGAGCAAATTGGCTAAGATGACCATAAACGGTTGTAAATCCGTTGGGGTGATTGATATATAATGCTAGTCCATATCCATAAGGCGAAATTTTAATTCTAGAAATATAACCATCAGCAGCGGCACATACTTGCAATCCGATTTTTCCTTGTGTTTTGATGTCTATTCCTGCATGGAAATTGTTAGAGCGTAGTTCGCCAAAATTTCCAGATAATAATAGTGGTATTTTTAGCGGAGAACCGAAATAATTTTTATTTTCTGGAGAAATGTTGCATTTAGCATTAGAGATAAAAGATGAAAAAAGAAGAAAAAATATTAAAATGAAGCGCATTGAATGTAAATAACAAGGTGTGAAGTGAATTTTTTTAATAAAAAAGAGGTTGATATTAAGTGATTTAATCATTTGTAAGAATAAAAGATACCAAGTAGCAACCATATTATCAGCAAAAGTATTATTTTTGTCATATAAATCATAGGTTATGACCAACGAGGATGCTCTTTTGTTAGATAGATTTAAACATACGGTACGTTCTTTGCAGAATAAATGCGAAAAGCTTTCGGCAGAGAATGAACAGATGTTGTTGCAAATTGAAAAGTTGGAAGATCGTATTTTAGATCTAGCGAATGAGAAGCAGGAGGTGGAAAGAAATTATGAGAATTTGAAAGTTGCAGGAGTGATGTCAATGGGAGATGAAGATAAAGAATTGACAAAAAAGCGTATCAATAAAATGATGCGGGAAATTGATAAATGTATTGCTCAGTTGAATGTTTGAGCAGGCTAGGATATGGTAGATGATCGTAAAATAAATATAACAATTGGGATTAACGGGAAGAAATATCCCACAACAATCTCAGCGTCTGAAGAGGAAGCGTATCGCAAGGCATCTAAACAAGTTGAAAATAGTCTGAAGGCTTACCAAGAGAGGTTTAAAAAGTTGACAATTGAAGATTGCTTAGGATTGGTGGCTTTTCAATTTGCACTAGAAAAACTGAAACTTGATCAAGAGCAAAGTATTTCAGAATTTGTTACAGAAATTGAGCGCTTAAATGATGAATTGAACGATTATTTAGCTAAGGATTAATAGAATTATCATACCCGCTTAGGATTCTTCAGAAGAGGACTCTTTGGTGGGTAAATTATTTATAAAAACTACTAAAAATAAAACAAAGATGGATATATTATTGTATGCCGCAATTGGTTTTGTAGGAGGTGGAGCTCTTTCTTATTTTATTTGGGACATAGCCCTAGGAGGAAAGAAGAAGCGCATCATTGAAGAAGCCGAAGTAGAGGCAAGTGTGATTAAAAAAGATAAAATGCTTCAGGCAAAAGAAAAGTTTTTGCAATTAAAGGCAGAACATGAGCAGATTATCAATGAAAAAAATGGAAAAATAGCTGCGCAAGAAAATAAAATTAAACAAAAAGAGGCTGCTGTTGTGCAGGGGAAAACCGATTTACAGCGCTCGTTAAAAGAATTTGAGCTAGAAAAAAAGAAGGTAGAAACTACTCAAGAAAAGTTGGATCAAAAAATTAGTTCTATTCAACAAAAAGAGGAAGAACTAGAGAAAATACACAGAAAACAAGTTGAGAAGCTTGAGTCTTTATCGGGTATATCTGCCGATGAAGCAAAGTCGCAGTTGGTGGAGTCGCTTAAAAATGAAGCTAAAACAGAAGCCATGTCTTATATTAATGACGTGATGGAAGAGGCTAAGCAAACTGCAAACAAAGAAGCAAAGAAAGTTGTCGTTAAAACAATTCAGCGAGTAGCAACAGAAACTGCTATTGAAAATTCAGTGACTGTTTTCCATATTGATAGTGATGAAATAAAAGGACGAGTTATTGGTCGTGAAGGTCGAAATATTAGGGCTCTGGAAGCAGCAACAGGTATTGAGATTATTGTCGATGATACTCCAGAAGCAATTATTCTTTCTGGTTTCGACCCAGTTCGTAGAGAGATTGCTCGTTTAGCTTTGCATCAGTTGGTGACAGATGGTCGTATTCACCCTGCTAGAATTGAAGAAGTGGTGAACAAAGTGAAAAAACAAATTGAAGAAGAAATAATTGAAACAGGGAAACGTACGGCAATTGATTTAGGTATTCATGGTTTGCACCCAGAATTGATCCGTATGGTTGGACGCATGAAGTATCGTTCTTCATACGGTCAGAATTTGCTTCAACACTCGAGAGAGGTTGCAAACCTTTGCGCAATTATGGCATCGGAGTTGGGGTTGAATCCAAAATGGGCGAAGAGAGCAGGACTGTTGCATGATATTGGTAAAGTGCCAGATGATGAGCCAGAATTACCACATGCTGTTTTTGGTATGAAATTAGCTGAGAAATTTAAAGAAAGACCTGATATATGCAATGCTATCGGAGCTCACCACGATGAAGTAGAAATGACGTCTTTATTAGCTCCAATTGTGCAAGTTTGCGATGCTATTTCAGGTGCTCGACCAGGTGCTCGTAGAGAGATTGTAGAATCATATATTAAGCGTTTGAAAGCTTTGGAAGAACTTGCATTGTCATATCCTGGAGTTGTGAAAACTTTTGCAATTCAAGCTGGTAGAGAACTTCGCGTTATTGTAGGAGCTGATCAGGTTTCAGATCAAGATACTGAAAAGTTATCGTTTGATATTGCACAAAAGATTCAAGATGAGATGACTTATCCTGGTCAAGTAAAGATTACGGTAATTAGAGAGATTCGATCGGTGAATTATGCTAAGTAATTAGATGAAGTCTATTAATATAAAGCCACAAACTTTTAGTTATGTGGCTTTTTTTTATACATTTGCTTATTTAAAAATATAAATATGATACAAAGAATTCAAAGTGTTTATTTGCTATTAGCATCAGTACTTATTGGAGCAATGTTTTTGATGCCATTTGCTGAGATTGCAAATGCTCAAAATCAAATTTATGAATTTAATGCCACAGGCATTGTTGAAGAAGCTTTAGGAATTATGCAAAATGGATGGGCCATTGCTGGACTTATTGGGATAATTCTTTTGATTCATTTGCTGTCGATTTTTCTATATAAAAATAGAATATTACAAATGCGAATTTTAGTTTTTGCCATTTTATTAAGTTTTGGCTTAATGGGACTGTTATTCTTTTTTGTGCATAGAAGTTTTGATGATGTTACAATTAGTTATCATTTACCAATGGCTTTCCCAGTGGTAGTTGCAATTTTTGATTATCTAGCCATAAGAGGAATAGCGAAAGATGAAGCTATGATTAGATCATTAGATAGAATTAGATAGTAATTAGATTAAGAAATAGATATTAAACAACAAGGAATTTAGATAAAAATGAATATAGAACGGAGTAGTGGTGTGCTGATGCATATTAGTTCGCTACCAAATCAATATGGTATCGGAACTCTAGGGCAAGAGGCTTATGAGTTTGTTGATTTCTTATCGGAATCAAAGCAAAGATTTTGGCAAATTCTGCCTATTGGTCCTACAGGTTTCGGTAATTCACCGTATCAATCATATTCGATATTCGCAGGCAATTCACTTCTGATTAGTTTAGAAAAATTGATGGATGAGGAGTTGTTATCTAGAGAAGAATTGCTCCGTGCCGTTGGAAATTCTACTGATAAAGTTGATTATGATTTGGTCTATGATTATAAGGGAATTTTACTAAGAATGGCTTATTTGCGCTTTAAAGAGAATTTTGATAAGTGGAAAGATGAGTATTATCAATTTATTGGTGAGCATGCTTGGTGGTTGACTGATTATGCTCTTTTTCGAGCATTGAGGACTGAATTTAAGACAATGAAAAATTGGAGCGAGTGGGAGAGCGGTTTGAAATGTAGAGGAGAACATGAACTTTCAGCAGCTCTACTTACTCATGATTCTGAAGTAAATTTTATTCGATTCGAACAATTCCTTTTTTTCAGACAATGGTTTTCTCTGAAAAAATATGCTAATGAGAAAGGAGTGCTAATTTTAGGCGATTTACCATTGTATGTCTCTTATGATAGTTCTGACGTGTGGGGAAATCAAGACATATTTGAACTTGATGAAAATGCTCAGATGACTCAGGTTGGTGGTGTTCCTCCTGATTATTTTAGTGAAACAGGTCAGTTGTGGGGAAACCCTGTGTTTAAATGGGAACAGATAGAAAAGAGAGGCTATGACTGGTGGATGGCTCGCATGCATTTTAATCTTCATATGTTTAATTATGTTCGTATTGACCATTTTAGAGGATTGGAATCTTTTTGGTCAATTCCTGCTCATGAGAAAACAGCTATAAATGGGCAGTGGAAAAAGGCTAAGGGATTTGAAATGTTAAACTTATTACAATCTCAGATTGGAGCTTTGCCTATTGTGGCGGAAGATTTAGGTATTATAACAGCCGAGGTGGATAATCTTAGAACGCATTTTGATTTGCCAGGTATGAAAGTTCTTCAATTTGCTTATGCATCAGATGAAAAGTGTGTGCATTTGCCGCACAACTATTCTGAAAATTTTGTAGTCTATACTGGAACTCATGATAACGACACTACTCTAGGTTGGATTCGCAATGCAACAGAAGAGGAGCATGCAAATTTAACGTTCTATTATGATGCTGCAAAGAAGAATCAGTTGGCAAAGAATCTTATTGAAGCAGCTTGGGGGTCGGTGGCAAGCTTATCAATTATTCAGATGCAAGATTTATTAGAATTAGATTCAAAACACCGGATGAATACGCCAGGAACTGCGCTTGGAAACTGGGCTTGGCGAATGGAAGCGAAGCAACTAAAAAAACAGCATCGAGCTTATCTGCTTGAAATTACAAAGCGATATAATAGAATCCCTGATTGCATAAAGTAGGTTATCGGAACATTTGTTTTGTTGGTTTTTGTAATATTTATGGGCTAATCTTTCTTAAGATTGAAGATTAGCCCATAAAAAAATATTAGACAAGCAGATTAAGAAAATACACTAACTATTAATGTACGACAATCAGCATATCTGCGAAATTCACACAAGTAGATTCCTTGCCAAATGCCCAGATTTAACTTTCCATCTGTTATTGGAATTGTTACATTCATGCCTATAATTGATGCTTTCAGGTGAGCAGGCATATCGTCGGTTCCTTCGTAGATATGCGTGTAACATGAGTGGTTCTCAGGTATAAGTTTATTAAGAAATGATTCAAAATCAGCTCTAACTGAAGGATCGGCATTTTCATTAATTGTTATTCCAGCTGAACTGTGTTTTACAAAAATATGACATAAGCCTTGATTAGGAAGCACACCTATTTTATGCTCAATGAGAGACGTGATGATATGGTATCCATAAGGGAATTTAGGTAAGACTATTTCAAACTGCTGAATCATTATAATGAAATTTTATAACAGCGTTTTCGCTTGTGCTGAATGTGATCGAAAGATTTCCACATTTGAATAGCAACATGATTATTTTCAAGCATACCTGTTGTTTCAACAGTGGTCACACCATGTGCATTTCCTGTTTTCCAAATCTCATTCAGAAGAATAGCTGCCGGTCCCATTTTTTGATATTTAGGATGCACTCCAGTCAGCATTAAATCCATTTCAGTTGGATTTTTCAGAGCTTTCATAATGTGATACCAACCCAATGGGAAAAGTTTTCCTCCTGCTTTTTGCATTGCCTTTGAAAGAGAGGGGAGGGCTATTAAAAAGCCGATAAGCTCATCATCTTTACCTAAGATTACCTTTACAAATTTCGGATTAAGAATTGGGAAGAACTTATCGATATAGAATTTTACCATCTTAGGTGGTAGTACATAAGTCCCAAAAAGTTCAGCAAAGGCATCGTTAAAAAGATCAAACACCTTTTCTTTGTATGGTTCTAGTTCTTTGCTACTATTGAAACTCTTAGGGCGAAATCCATAACGATTAATCAACATTTCTGCAACTTTTTCTGATTTTTCAGGAATTTTATCACCCATGTTTATGCGGAATTCGAGCCAATCAATTTCTTTTTCAAATCCCATACGATCATAGTGAGCTCCATAGTAGGGCATGTGATAATCAGAGGCAACAGAAGGAAGCCAGTCGTGCCCTTCAATTAAGCAACCTTGATGATCTAAATTCGAAAAGCCGAGAGGTCCTTGCATTTCGTGCATTCCTTCTGCTTTTAACCAATCTTTAACGGTTTTTATCAAAGTATCGGCAACATTATTATCATCAATGAATTCAGGACGAGTGAAACGACCAATCTTTTCTCCTTTTTTCTCAATCCAAAGATTATTAATAATTCCACCAATTCTACCCACGCATTTCCCATCTTGGTATGCAACCCAGAATTTCGTTTTGCAAAATTCCATAGCTGGATTTTTTTCTGGTAGAAGTGATTCCATTTCTTCGGTTTTCATCGGAGGAACCCAATAAGCGTTGTTTTTATAAAGTTTGTATGGCAAGTTCACAAAATCTTTGATACTTTTTTTATCTAAAGCCTCTTTAATAATTATGCTCATGTGTTTATTTTGTTTTTATAAATAGTATTTTTTAAAAAGTTTCCAAGAGCGAAATATCGAAATGTTGATTCTCATTGAAATTTTGAGCGCAATTTACTAAAAAAAAGGATTGCTTGCATTTATTACGATGAAAAAGAAAAGGCGACAGTCTCTATGCTAAATTAATTCACCTTCGCATAAAATAAGTTTACAGGTTAAATTGTTTATTGTTTCAATCTAACATTGGCGCTTCTTAACACAACAGAATTAATTCGCTTTCGTGTAAAAATTATGCGAGTGGAAACAAGAATGTGACAGACGTAAATTATTTCAACACCGATGACTTATATCGTTTTTAGTGGTTTAAGATTTAAAAATAAACCCCATGAGTTAAATGTAAACTCATGGGGTTTTCTGTATGTGATACCCTTCAATTATAAATCATCAAAATTGATATCAGTATGCATGTCATCAGAATCAGAGCGTGTATTTTTGAATTTTTTACGTTCTTCCTCCAAGATGGGCTGTTCAGTTAAAGTATAATTAGTAGCTTCGGTTATGTGGCTAAGAAATGCTTCCATGTCTTCTCGATATAAGAAGATTCGGTGTCTTTCATTTCTATCTTGACCATTTTTTGACTTCTTACTTTCAGTGATAGTTAGATAATACTCTCCAGAGCGAGTTTCTTTAACATCGAAGAAATAAGTTCTACTTCCTGCGCGTAACTCTGATGAATTAACGCTTTCATTTTTTGCGAATTCCATATTGTTATTTGATATTTACTTGTAAATTGTTTTTTTTGCTGCTAAAAGAGTGTTTTTTAATAATGAAACACGAGTCATTGGTCCAACACCACCAGGAACTGGAGTGATAAAAGAGCACTTGGGGGCTACATCATCAAACATGACATCACCTTTTAATTTCCAACCCGATTTAGTATCATTTGTTTTTATTCGAGTTGTTCCTACATCAATTACCACAGCTCCTTCTTTAATCATTTCCGAGGTAATAAAATCAGGAGTTCCGATAGCTGCTATAATAATATCGGCTTGAAGACAAAGATCTTTGATGTTAGGCGATTGACTATGTGCTACTGTCACCGTTGCATTAATTGGTTTCTGCGACATTAGAATACTTATCGGACGACCAACAATGTTACTTCGACCAATGACTAAACAATTTTTTCCCGAAGTTGCAATATTATAACGAACAAGTAATTCAATAATACCATCAGGAGTAGCAGAAATAAAAGTAGGCATACCAATCACCATTCGACCAACATTGCTGGGGTGAAATCCATCAACATCTTTTTTTGGATCAATTGCCTCTATTATTTTCTGTTCAGATATATGTTTTGGAAGAGGAAGCTGAACAATGAAACCATCAACATCAGCATCTTGATTAAGTTCAGAAATCTTCGTTAGCAATTCAAGCTCGGTTACATCATCTTCATATCTGATGAGTGAAGATTTAAATCCAACTTCTGCACAGTCTTTGATTTTAAAAGCAACATACGTTTCGCTACCGCCATCATGCCCAACTAAAATTGCAGCAAGATGAGGCTGTTTTCCCCCTTGAGCAATAATTTCTTTTACCTCTTCTGCAATTTCCGATTTAATAGCTAGTGCTGTTTTATTTCCATCAATTAGTTGCATCATTTATCGTCTTTTCATGTTTCCCATTAGTCCACGCATAGCGCTTTTGCCAGCACCTGCTCCCGATACCATTTTCATCATTTTACGCATGTCATCAAATTGCTTGATGAGTTGATTGACTTGCTGTATTGTTGTTCCTGACCCATCTGAAATACGCTTGCGGCGGCTACCATTTAGTAAAGCAGGATTCTCGCGCTCCATTGGAGTCATAGACTGAATGATGGCTTCAATACTTTTGAAAGCATCATTGTCAATGTCAATATCTTTAAGAGCTTTTCCCATTCCAGGAATCATGCTCGCTAAATCTTTAATGTTTCCCATCTTCTTAATTTGTTGAATTTGGGACATAAAATCATTAAAGCTAAATTGATTCTTTGCAATTTTCTTTTGTAGCTGACGAGCTTGCTCTTGGTCGAATTGTTCTTGAGCTCTTTCAACTAAAGATACAACATCTCCCATGCCCAAAATCCTATCGGCCATCCTTGAAGGGTGGAACACATCAAGGGCATCCATTTTCTCGCCAGTACCGATGAACTTAATCGGTTTGTCAACAACTGAACGGATGGAAAGTGCAGCTCCACCACGAGTATCACCATCTAATTTAGTTAAAATAACACCATCGAAATTTAATCGATCATTAAATTCCTTAGCGGTATTAACGGCATCTTGACCTGTCATAGAATCAACCACAAACAAAATTTCATCAGGATTAAGAGCTTCTTTTAATCTCGTGATTTCAGTCATCATTTGCTCATCGATAGCTAAACGACCAGCAGTATCGACAATGACAATGTTTTGACCATTTGTTTTGGCTTGTTGCACACCTGCTTTAGCAATAGCAATCGGATCATTTGAACTAAGATCGCTATATACAGGAATGCTTAATTGCTCACCTAAAACCTTTAATTGCTCAATTGCTGCTGGGCGATAAACGTCGCAGGCAACAAGGAGTGGCTGCATGCCTTTTTTTGATTTTAAGTAATTGGCTAATTTTCCCGAATGTGTTGTCTTTCCTGATCCTTGCAGACCAGCCATCAATATTACAGTTGTTTTTTTATTCAGATTAATTTCAACCGATTTACCTCCCATCAAAATAGCAAGCTCGTCATGAACGATTTTAACCATCATCTCTCCAGGTTTCACTGCATTAAGCACATCCTGTCCAATTGACTTCTCTTTAACGGTATTTGTAAAGTCTTTGGCTGTTTTATAGTTCACATCGGCATCTAGTAGTGCACGGCGTATTTCTTTGAGGGTTTCAGCAATGTTAATTTCACTAATTTTCCCTTGTCCTTTTAATAATTTAAAGGAACGTTCTAGTTTATCATTAAGATTTTCAAACATGATAAGTTAAGTAGATGTTCTAATTTATATGAAACGCAAAAATAATAAAAAGAGCCATTAATTAATAATATAGGCCATTTATTTTATAGATTTCTAGCCTAAAGATGAACTTCTATGTGTGTTAATGATAGCGTTCATCGAGGTATGACTAAATTAGATTGATTTATGCAAGTTATGTTTTTTTTAAAAATATTGAAATGTTGCCATTGAATTCATGCAATCCTTCCACTTTTTAAAGCTTAGGACTTAATTCTACATCCTTTCTGGAACAGTAATCCCAAGAATGTCCATACCTAAACGGATAACTTTGGCTACGTTGCTCGATAAAATGAGGCGAAAGTTGCGCAATTCAGCATTTTCTTCATTTAAAATAGAAAAATCATGATAAAATTGATTATATTCTTTCACCAAGCTATACACATAATTAGCAACAACTGCAGGACTATATGATTCCGATGCGTCTTGCAAGATGTTGGGGAATAACGAGATTGTTTTTATTAGTTCAGTTTCCTTTTTCGATAATTGCAAGTTAGATTTAATTGGACTAATGTAATTAATCTTCAAGTCATCGGCTTTTCGCAAAACTGAGCATATTCGAGCGTGAGCATATTGTATAAATGAACCTGTATTCCCATTAAAATCGATAGATTCCTCTGGGTTAAATGTCATATTCTTTTTAGGATCGACTTTAAGCATGAAATATTTTAATGAACCAAGTGCAATGTTACGATGTGTTTGTTGAATTTCTTCAGCACTTAATCCGTCAAGCTTGCCAAGTTCTTCTGAGGTTTTTCTTGCAACTGCTATCATTTCAGCCATCAAGTCATCAGCATCAACCACGGTTCCTTCTCTTGATTTCATTTTACCATTAGGTAGTTCAACCATGCCATAAGAGAAATGATGCAATCCTTTTCCCCAACTATATCCTAGTTTGTCGAGCACAATTGAGAGCACTTTAAAGTGGTAGTCTTGTTCGTTGCCAACAACATATACCATTTTGTCGATTGAATAGTCATTGAAACGTAATTTTGCGGTGCCAATGTCTTGTGTAATATAAACAGAGGTACCATCTGAACGTAATAAAATCTTGCGATCGAGCCCATCGGCGGTAAGGTCAGCCCATATCGATTGGTCAGCCTCTTGTGTGAAAACACCTTCGTTTAAACCGCGAATAACTTCTTCTTTACCGATGAGGTAAGTGTCCGACTCATAGTAGATTTTGTCAAAATCAACACCTAGTTCTTTATACGTAACATCAAAGCCATCGTAAACCCATTGATTCATCATTTGCCAAAGGGCAATTGTTTCAGTGTCTTTTGCTTCCCACTTGCGAAGTAGTTCGCGAACTGCAATGATAGAAGGTGCTTGTTGTTCCGCTTCTTCTTTTGTAGCGCCTTTAGAAATAAGCTCGTTAATTTCTGTTTTATAGTTTTTGTCAAAAAGCACATAAAAATCGCCAACTAAATGGTCGCCCTTAATTCCTGTACTTTCGGGTGTTTTTCCTTCACCCCATTGTTGCCAGGCATACATAGATTTGCAAATGTGAACTCCTCGATCATTTACAATATTTGTTTTAATTACACGTTTGCCTGTTGCTTGTAAGATTTTACTAAGTGAAAATCCTAAAAGATTATTTCTAATATGGCCTAAATGAAGTGGCTTATTAGTGTTGGGTGATGAATATTCAATGACAACTAAAGGAGAGTCTTCAGTTGCAGAAACATAACCATAAGAGGAATTGTTATTTACCGATTCTAGCGTTTTTATCCAATAATCAGCAGAAATAGTGATGTTTAAAAATCCCTTTATAACTTCGCAAGTAGATATTTCTGTGACATTTATTTTTAAATAGTCGCCAATTTCTTGTGCGGTGTCTTGAGGCGATTTGCGTGAGTCTTTTAAAAAAGGGAATACCACAACAGTGAAGTCTCCTTCAACGTCTTTGCGTGTGTTTTGCAGCTGAATATTTTCGATAGCGAATTTTGAACCGTACAAATTGAGTACAGCATCTGCAACTTTGGTTTTGATTATTTCTTCGATTAACATACTTGATTTTTGAAGTTGCAAAGATAATGTTTTGCGTGAAATATAATTAAGAAACTTGAAGTTAGAGTAAGAATTATGTGCCGAAAATGATTAAAATATGAGAATATCATGCTATCAGTTCTTTTTTTTTACACACAGGCGGAATTAAATCAGCGCATTTTTAATCCGATAACTTATCATTAGGCTTATACCGAACAAAATTCATTGCTAAAACACTTCTTATTACATTATACATTGAAGCTTAACTTAGCTCATGGGGATAAATGTAGCTAATTAAGCGTGCTTAAAGCACCATTTCAAAAAAAATATGAACTAATAAGTTTGCTTAAAACACCATTTCAAAAAAAATATGAACAATTAAGTTGGCTTAAAGCACCTCATCAAAAAATTTATCAAGAATTAAGTTGGCTTAAAGCACCATTTCAAAAAAAATATGGACTAATAAGTTTGCTTAATTTTGCATTTCAAAAAAAAAATGGACCAATAAGTTTTATTAAAACCGTAGTGTTCTAACATATATAGTCATTAAGCGTGTCAGTTGACGATGATTAAATGATAGATTCAGAAGATATTACGTAATCTCCCTGATGGTGCCGCATTGCAATGTGTCTTTAACAGCCTCCTCAATTCAATAATTAATTTTAAGAATTCCCTTAAATACCAAAGAAACAAGAAATCGCACAGCACATTCTTCGTTAAAATCGCAAATAATTAATTCCGGCAAGGGGTAATGTATCGCAAATGTTCGATTAAATTTTT
>JBKEAC010000117.1:0-8445 GCA_047971925.1 Mangrovibacterium sp. | reverse complement strand
TAGCGTTCAATCCGCTCGTGGCGCAAGAAATTAAGCCATTAGTTGATCGATCTGTCCAAATAACAATGTGTAGATCACACTTGTTGCCTGTCAATTTGAATAATGCGGTGCAAATATCTTTGCCTGCTGAAGCTGGTACATGGTATGATGCAACTACTAATTTGCCAGTAAGTAATATTGTCGTTCCTTCGAGGGATTTAGATTTTCAATCTTTTTATTTCTTGGTTGAGCATAAGCATGCGCTTTGTGAGCTTGAAGTTGGAGATAGATATATTGTTGATATAACAATCAACGATGTAGTTACTCCTACTGGTGAAGAAGAGCAATTCTTTTGTAATGATCCTAGTAATCCAAAAAAATTGAAAGATTTAGAGTTAGATGAGGGACAGGGATCAATTCGTTGGTATGCTTCTAGTGAAGCAGGTTCTGCAGCTTTAAGCTTGGAAACTAAACTTGTTGATGGAACTACCTACTATGCAGCAATTAGAGAAGAGGGCTGTGGTGAAAGTACGGTTAGATTTCCTGTCTTGGCTTCGTTAGACATTCAGCCAAATATTGAGCCTTTTGGTCCAGTCTCTGATTTAGAAGTATTTGATTTAAGTAAACTTAAAGTTATTGATTCAAACAATTCTGGTGGTAAAATTTCTTTTCACACCAGTGAACCTGATGATGCTTTTGATATGGATTCTGTATTGCTAGGTGATGATTTATTGCTCCACACCATTCAAGATATTTGGGTGATGTGTGCTACTGAAAGAGGATGTTATGATGTGGAAAAAGTTTCACCCGATATTAAATCATGTGACTACCTAGTAGAAGCTGATGTAGAAAATGTGTCATGTTATGGTGTATCAGATGGCAAAATCACGTTGACTATCACTAATAATACTGCTGGAAATGTGAATTTCACTTACATGTGGAGCGATGGTAATACAGGTGCATTTGTGGGTAACTTAAAAGCAGGTACTTATACCGTTACGATTACTCCAGACAATGGTTGCGATCCGATTGTTAAAACATATGAGATTACTCAACCTGATTTGTTGAAAGTCTTTGCAGAAGTGGTTAACCACGAAACCGGACCTCAATTAAAAGATGGACGTGCGAGAGCAGTAGTTGAAGGTGGTACAGCAGAGTATACTTATTTGTGGAATGATCCTCAAGCACAAACTACTGTTGAAGCAATCAATCTTGATGAAGGAACTTATAAAGTTACAGTGACCGATGCTAACGGATGTCAATCATCTGGAACTGTTTCAATTGAAGGATATTTCTTTATCCCTGATGGATTCTCTCCAAATGGTGATAATGTAAACGAACGATTTGAAATAACAGGATTAGAAAAATTCCCAGACGCTAAACTAGAGGTCTACAACCGTTGGAACTCGCTAGTTTACTCGAAGGAATCTTATGGTAATGAAGAACGTTGGGGAGCCGACGAAGCATGGTGGGATGGTAAAACTAACGGCAAGTTAGGAGTTGGAAGTGGCTTATTGCCTGCTGATAACTACATTTACATCTTGAAATGTGGAGGTAAGGTTTACAAAGGCGTAGTATTCATTAACTGGTAAGACAATTGATATTGAATGTCGGATTTCAAATAGGTGTGAAAACATTCATTTTGAAATTCGACATTCTTAAATAACAAACAATGAAATCACTATTTAGAAAATTAAAAACAGGGCGCTCTTTAGCTTTATTGCTATTGTTAGTAGGAATGCAATTGAATTCTTTTGCGCAACAAGATCCGCTCTATACTCAATATATGTTCAACGTGCAACTGGTGAACCCTGCCTATGTGGGTTCGTGGAATGCTATTGGACTGACAGCTCTCACTCGTAATCAATGGCTTGGAGTTGATAAAGCTCCAACTACAAACACGGTTTCTGTGCAAGCCCCATTGAGAAACGATCGTGTGGGTTTAGGTGCCTCTTTAATGAACGACAAGTTTGGTTACATCAATCGTTTGGCTTTCTTCACCGATTATTCGTATAATGTGAAGCTAAACGATAAAGGTGCACTCATGCGTTTCGGTTTGAAAGTCGGTTTTTCTAGCTACTTCAATGATTTGAACGCTCATAAAATTCAAGATGAAACCGACCAAGCGTTTCAAGGGGTAATTGATCAAAAATTTATGCCTAACTTCGGTTTTGGTATCTTCATTCACGATGAACGTTATTATTTTGGAGCATCGATTCCTAAAATGATTGAACACAACGTGGATAACTCGGCAAATAAAGATTGGAATATCCAATCGGATTTGCGACACTGGACATTCATGGGAGGATATGTGTTCGACCTTAGTAATGAGTTTAAATTCAAGCCTTCGTTGGCATCGCGCATGGTGGCAGGTTCGCCAATTGTGCTTGATGTGAATGCGAATTTTCTCTTGAAAGAAAAATTCTGGTTTGGTGCCATGTATCGCGTTGATGCCGGATATGGTGTCAATCTGCAATGGATTATTGATAATAAACTACGCATCGGTTATTCAATCGATTATTCTCATAAGGGAATATATGAAAATAGTTTAGGAGTTCATGAGCTCATGATTTCTTATGAGTTTAGCGTGACTAAGAACATTTATCGTTCGCCACGTTACTACTAAAAAACGATTTAAACAAACACGACAACATAATGAATTTGAAATTTTATTTTATTTGCTTTTTGTATCTGCTTCCTTTAGCGGTACTCGCGCAATTTGATAAACCTGAAGTTTTCCCTTTTAAGTATAACTCAAATCAAGGTGAATTTGGTCCTACAATCGTGGGCGATACGCTTTATTTTTCCAAAATTACTCAAGAAGAGCAAGGCGAAAATTTAACGAAAAACCCGGAGTCGTTTTATCGTATTCGTCGTGTGCAACTCGATGGAAATGGTCAGCCTGTTTCTGTGGTTGTTTCCGATACAGAAAAAAATTCGCGTTTTCATGATGGACCTATTGCCTACAGTGCGGCAACTAACACTTATTTCATCACTCGTTCGGCTTACAATGAAGCGGAGGTGAAAAATAAAGTGTTTAAAAAGCGGATGGTGGAATTGAAGCTTGATATGTATAACACGATTTCAAAAGCAGTAAAGCCATTCCCCTATAATAGTAATAAATATTCGGTAGTTCATCCTGCGCTAAATAAAAAAGGCGATGTGCTTATCTTTTCAAGCGATATGCCTGGTGGAAATGGTGGAAACGACTTATATATTTCGAGATTTCAAGAAGGGCAATGGTCGAAACCTGAAAACTTAGGAAGTATTATCAATAGCGATAAAAACGAATTATATCCCTTTATCTCTACCGATAATGAGCTTTATTTTACTTCTGATCGTTCTGGTGGAATTGGCGGACAAGATATCTACATGGCGAAAGATCGTGGAAACTTTAACTTTGCTACTCCTGCTCTTCTTGGCGACCCAATCAACACAACCTATGATGATTTCGGTTTCTCCATGGCGGATACTAAAAAATTTGGTGTAATTGCATCAAACAGATCTGGTCGTGAAGATGACGACCTTTATATGTTGAAGCTCGCTGCTTGGACTAAAGAAATTGAAGGTTTAGTTGTGGATAAAAAAACTGGTTCTCCTTTAGCTGGTGTAACCATGAATCTTTTTGGTCCTGATAGTGTGCTTGTGGAAGCTATCGATTCGAACAATGAGGGGAAATTTATCCTGAACTTGGAAGCTGAAAAAGCTTATTATGTGAGAGCTGAAAAAGCTACCTATGAAACTCAAGAGCAGCCAGTGAACTACTTCACTGAAAACTTATTATTCCGCATGAGTGGGGTGCATGAATATCGTCTTACTGTGCTTGATGTACAAAGTAATCGTCCGGTTGAAAACTTCTTGGCGAGAAACCTTGCCGATGGTAGAGTGTGGTCGGGTGTTGATGACTTCGTTTCGATTTATCTCGTGGCTGATGCCGATAACCAAATTCGTATTGAGGCTCCTGAATATTTCATGCAAAGGGTGGCTGTTAACACGGTGGGTAAACCTTATGGTGTGACTACTGACACCGTTCTTATTTATCCGAAAAAGAAAGATGCTATTTTCGAGCTTAAAAATATCAACTATGATTATAATTCGGCTAACTTAACGCCAAGTTCTAAAATTGAGTTGAACAAATTGGTGAGCTTGATGAATGAAAACCCCGATGTGTTAGTGAATTTAAGATCGCATACTGACTCGCGTGGTTCTGATGAATACAACATGACGCTTTCAAACAAACGTTCGGCTTCTTGTCGCCAGTATCTTGTTGAAATGGGAATAAATCCTTCTCGAATTTCGGCTCGTGGTTACGGTGAAACGATGTTGCTAAATGAATGCGGTAACGGGGTGAACTGTCCTGAAGAAATGCACCATGCTAACCGTCGTACAGAAATTAAGTTCGATCAGTATGTTTCGGTGGGCGATAAGCAAAAACAAATCGATGATGCGATTAAAGCTTCGGGTAAACGTTTCTTCTTGGTGAGCGGTAGTTTCAAAAATGAATTTGCTGCCGATAGCTACTATGAAGACATGAAACTTAAAGGCTATGAAGTGCAACAGTTAGGTAAGATTCGTGGTGGATATTTCGGAGTGGCTGTTGAAGGTTATTCTAGCCTCATAGAAGCAAGAACTCGTTTGGAAATTCTGAATAAAGATAAAGAATTCAATAATGCAATTTGGATTTACGATTTCGGTAAATACTAATTTAATTGTTTGATGTGAATATTAAAAGCTACTCCTTTATGGAGTAGCTTTTTTTTTATTCGTAAGGTAGAGACGCATTGCATGCGTCTCATTGCGTGAATGGGTTCGGGGGTTGTGTTGGAATTGATTAAAATTCGGTGCGATACATTATATATACATACGCATTTCATGGTTTTCGTTTTCCCGTGATGCAATGAGACGTAAACCACCCCAACAATATATGAATATGGTCTTTATGTCCTCTTTCGCACCTGCCGGCGCTTTTTTAATGCTTGTCCGTTCACATAGTGCGATGCACTATGCTACTATCTTCAAGCCCTATCGGGCTTATCGTGCACAAACCGACAATCCATGCAAGCCTGTAATCATCCCGAATGGCCACCGAAACGGCGGATAGCCGTAAGGTTGAGACGCATTGCATGCGTCTCACCGCGTGAATGGGTTCGGGTGTGATAATGCGATAACAAGGGGTGCTAGCCCAGTGGTCTTTGTAGAAAAACACACAACAAGACAGCCAAGGGGCGATGCCCTATGAAAGCAAAATGCAAGCAAGTCCGAAGGACTTTAAGAAAGCAGCATAGTGCATCGCACTATGAAAGGAACCCACCCCAACCCTAAGCGCCGATAGGTGCGAAACCTTATTAGCCCCAGATTTCAATCTGGGGGTACAAACACGTGCATCCACATGAGTGCCGATAGGTACGACACCATTTTTGCGTGATTGTGGGCGTGAATGCCATGCGAAAAATTACAATCGAACATTTGCGATACATTATATACATGCGCATTTCAGGTGTCGTACCTACGGCACTCATGAACAAACCGCACCGATTTCCCCCAGATTGAAATCTGGGGCTAATGAGATGTCGTCGCGCTGCGACTGGAACGGAACGTCACTTTTCGGGCGTGTTGTGGTTGCCATTCGGAATGGATTCAGGGTTGCGGTTAGTGATTAGTGATTAGTGATTAGTGGTTAGTGGTTAGTGGTTAGTGGTTGCGAGGGCTTTGCCCTACAATTCCGGAAAATTATGCAAAAATGATGTTTGTTCAATTGATCAGATCATTTTTTTAGTGAAAAACTTATATCGTGAGCACTAATATAGGGTTAATATTCTCATTAAATCACTATTTGCAATTGATATAAATCAATAATAGTATATATTTGCTATTTCTTTCTAAATTTCTGCTTTTTTTCACAACAATATGAAACAAGTGTTGTTACCAAATAAACCCCTTTATCTGAAACGAATGAAAAATTCAACAAATCGCAACAATCGTTTACTTCCGTATTTAGTTTGTTTAGCTCTCTTTTCAATGATGAGTCTGCTTACTTTGGCACAAAGTCCAAATTTGGTGAAATTCGACTCCAGCAACTCCGACGGGCGTTATAACACAGGAGATGAAATTCAAATTGTTGCAGAATTCGATAATTGGATTGGTCTGGGATCTACTGTTAAGGTTTTGTTGAACACGGGAGATGTGGTTGATTTAAGTTTTTCTCCTCGTGAAGCTGAAGATATTCTTGACCCCAATTGGGGGGTGAAGGGTAAGGTTAATGCAACACTTGAACCTGGACATTTGTATCAACATGCTTATGGGGTGTATTGCATCGTGGAGTTGGAAGGGAAAGGAGGATTTACCGAAAATAAAGGGAAATTTGTTCTTGCCGGTGGATTTCATAATTATGAGGAAGAAGATCACGACATGCTGGTGGTTACCGATGCAGATGGGAAATTGCTGCAAGGTTTTGGAAGTTACAAAGCGTCGCTTTCAACTGGCAACTTCAATGCAGAAGTGCGTTGGGCTGTTGAAACGCAAGATGGAGGTTTATTGGTGTCGGGTGCTTTTCGAGGATATGGCGATAATGAGCGATATACTTCTTTGCTAAAGTTTAAATATAATGCTGCAACCGATAAGTTTGAAATTGATGATGCTTTCATGAAGAATATCACCAAGAATAACACGGTTAGTGTGGTTTATAATAGTTATTATTCCGATGCAGTAAATAAATCCAAGAATTCTGATTATGGTTATGTTAGTGCCATTCCGGCTGTTGTGGATTCTTGGGGGAAGCCTCAGCGTGCTGTTTTGCAAGATGCCGATGGCTCTATTTATGTAACTGGAACTTTTACAAGTATCGGTGGTGAATCGCGTTGTCAGATTGCTAAATTAAATCCCGATGGAACTGTTGATGAAAATTTTAAGTTTCCAGCACACCCGCTCTCGACAGGATATTACCTCTATGGTCACACCATGAGTTTTGATGATGATAACAAAGATGCCTTGTGGTGGGCTATTTATAATAGGCTTTATAAAATCAGTAAGACGACTGGTCTACCTATTGTTGATGTGAATAATGATGGAAAGTTTAACGAAAACGACTATGTGCAAGGACTTGCGACTGGTCCGTTAGCTATTACAATTATGCCAAATTCTGATGAGTTAGATTCAAACGGAAATCAGGGTCCAGGTGGGGTTTTGCTCACAGGGCGTGGTGCAACTAATACTTCTGGGTGGACAAACTTAATTGCTTATCAAGATGATCTTACAGCAACACCTAAATCTAAGTTTTCTCTGCCTGGAAATATTTTTAATGGTTGGGCTGTTGATGGTGCTGGCTTTTTGCGAGGAAGAATGTGGATTGGTTTGCATGAACCACCTCTTCAATCTGGATATCTCGATTCAAAAGGGCAGTTGGGTTATGCCAATTATTATGAAGGTTCATTGGCGGTGTTGAACTATAATGGGAGCATGTGCACCGACTTTAATCACATGCTGGCAAATGCAAGCGAAGGTTACACAACAGCCAACAATCAAAAGCGACTTGATAGGATAACTTATAACGATGGTATCGGAGGTCTTTCTGGAGGTAATGGTGGTGGTGGTGATGTCATTTCGCTTTATGTCACGACTAAAGGCGACCTCATGGTGGGCGGTAGTTATGGTTCGATCATGCGATATACGGATGATGGTTATGCGAATGGCACTGGAAGGAATGCTTCTCCTGATGATCAGATTATCACGCGACTTACTTTTAATCGTGCCATAGGTTATTATTATCCATCGAGCGATGATATGGTTGGTCAGCTGGAAATTGTGGCAATTTTAAGTACTTCCGATGATGTGTCGGGCGGATATGGAGAGAAAGGTGGTATTGTGGATATGGCAAATATTCCCGAAGGGGATGAATTTATTAATAATCACAACATTTCGATAAACATGCCTTCAGTGCAAGAAAATCAATATTTTGTGACTTCGTGGCAGATTGATGCCGATGGAACAGAAATAACATTTCCCATAAAACCATCGCAGACATTGGCCTATGATTTTTTTGTTGATTGGGGAGATGGTAGGACAATTGATGGAAAATATTATCCCGAAATGCCTAATATCGAGCATTTCTCTGGAACGGGAAGCACTTTGGCAGCAACGGTTAAACATAGCTTTGCAAAAAAAGGAACTGTTAATATTCGCATTGCCGGTGGAAAGAAAGATGCCAATGATAAATCAACCGGAGAAGGTTTCCCGCAGCTGTATTTTAATGATGCTGGCGATAAAGATAAAATTCTCACTGTGGAGCAGTGGGGAAATATCAAATGGACAAGCATGGAGAATGCCTTTGACGGTTGTGCTAATTTGCAAGTGAAAGCTTCTGATGTGCCCGATTTAGCTAAGGCAACGAACATGGCAAGCATGTTTAAAAATGCGAAATTGCTTAACTTCGATATTTCAAACTGGGATGTTTCCACGATTACCGATATG
>JBKEAC010000116.1:0-3070 GCA_047971925.1 Mangrovibacterium sp. | reverse complement strand
GTGGCGGAAGCGAATATTGAATCGCACGGCATGGGCTATGGAGAAAAGACTTTGGCGAAAAATAAGCAATTTGCACTTGCGCATTTAGAACGCAATGAACGCAATGTGTTGAGGAATTTCAACCATCCGTCAGTGAATGTGTGGTCGCTCGGCAATGACGCTGGTTTTGGTGAGAACTTTGAGGCTTGTTATCGCTGGATAAAAAACTACGACCCTACTCGTCCGGTGCAGTATGAACAAGCTCATGGAAATGAGTTTACCGATATATACTGTCCCATGTATTTAGATTATAAGCGGAGCGATGAATACTGCAAAGCCGATAAAAACAAACCTCTCATTCAATGCGAATATGCACACACAATGGGGAATTCAGGTGGCGGATTTAAGGAGTATTGGGAGATGGTGCGCAAATATCCGCTTTATCAAGGTGGATTTGTGTGGGATTTTGCTGACCAATCGATACGCTGGAAAAATAAAGATGGGAACTCAATCTTAGCCTACGGTGGTGATTTTAATCCCTATGATGCAAGCGACAATAATTTCTTGAATAATGGTTTGGTGAGTCCCGACCGTGTGCCTAATCCACATTTATATGAGGTGGGTTATCACTATCAGTCAATTTGGTCGAATTTACTTGATGTGAATACTGGTAAATTGGAGATTTTCAACGACTATTTCTTCCGTAACTTGTCGAACTTCTACTTGGAGTGGGAAATTTTAGTTGATGGGAAATCGGTGTGCCAATCGGTGCTTAACGATTTGCACGTGGATCCTCAGCACAAAGGAAGGGTGCAACTGGTTTTTCCTGATAGGAGTTTTTGGGAAGGTTGTGATGTACTGTTGAATTTAACCTATAAATTGAAATCTGCTGAGCAGTTGCTTCCAGCGGGATATGCTTTGGCAAAGCAACAAATTGAGTTGCAGGCGTGGGTGCCGAATGATTTGACTTTAACCAATAGGCAAGCAGTGAATCAAACGGTGGAGGAGCCCATAATTGTAGATACCGATTATAATTTCTTGATTGTGGAAGGCGATCAATTTCGCTTAGAATTCAATAAAAGGAGTGGTTACTTATGCCGATATGTAGTGAATAAAGTGTCGATATTGGGTGAGGGTGCGGAATTGAAGCCAAACTTCTGGCGAGCACCTACTGATAATGATTTTGGGGCGCAATTGGAACGTAAATATACCGCGTGGAAGGATCCTTATTTAAAACTAAAAAAAATGGAATCGAATATTACTGCAAATGGTTTAGCTGAGATTTGTGCGGAATATGAAATGGGTGAAGTGGGAGGAAAATTATTGCTGACTTATTTGGTGAATAATGACGGAAGCATTAAGGTGAAACAGAAATTGGTGGCTGGCGATAAAGCTGATGTGTCAGATTTGTTCCGTTTCGGCATGAAGCTTGAAATGCCAAAAGAGTTTCAATCAGTGGAATATTACGGAAGAGGTCCGCATGAAAATTATGCTGATCGCAAAGATTCTGAGTTTTTAGGGACTTACACGCAAACAGTAGGTGAGCAAGCTTATCCTTACATTCGTCCGCAAGAAACTGGAACAAAGTCAGATGTGCGATGGTGGAAGCAGACTTCTGCAACTGGGGTGGGTGTTTGTTTTGTGTCGAATGCTGCGTATTCAATTTCAGCCTTGAATTATTCGCAAGAGTCGCTCGATGATGGAAGACATAAAGATCAACGCCATTTCACCGATGTAGAAAAAAGCGATTTGGTGACTATCTGCATTGATAAAAAGCAAATGGGCTTGGGCTGTGTGAATAGTTGGGGAGCATTGCCTTTAGAGGAGTACCGATTGAAATATCAAGACATGGAATTTGAGTTTGTTGTAATATCGATAAAAAAATAATGAATATGAGAAATATGGTAATGTTAGGTGGTGTGTTTGGGTTTTGTTTGATGGGAACATACCTTTCAGCTCAAACGCTTCCCAACTTAAATAACTATGAGCTGATTTGGAGCGACGAGTTCAATCAAGATGGAGCGCCAAATTCCGAAAATTGGCGATATGAGCATGGATTTGTGCGTAACAATGAGTTGCAATGGTATCAAGCAGAGAATGCTTATTGTAAGAATGGTTTGCTTGTGATTGAGGCAAGAAAGGAATCGAATTTGAAGAATCCGAATTATGTGTCGGATAGCAAAGAATGGCGAAAGAATCGTGAATATATCGACTACACTTCATCGTGCTTAATTACTGCAGGGAAGCAAGAATGGAAAGCAGGAGGCTATTATGAAGTGAGAGCTAGAATTAATACTGCATCGGGTTCTTGGCCGGCTATTTGGCTTCTAGGCAACGAGAAAGAGTGGCCAGATAATGGGGAAATTGATATCATGGAGTTTTACAGAATAAATAATGAGCCACACATTTTGGCAAATGCCGCTTGGGGAACTTCAAAGCGATATACAGCTGCTTGGGATAGTGAGAAAATATTATTCAAGAGCTTTTTGGAAAAGGACCCCAATTGGGCAAGTAAGTTTCATGTGTGGGCAATGGATTGGAATGATAGAAGCATGAATATTTATTTAGACGGAGAATTGCTGAATGAAATTGATTTAAGCAAAATCAAGAATGCTGATGGAACTAATCCGTTTACAAGCGAACAAGAATTTTATTTCCTATTGAACTTGGCTGTCGGTTCAAATGGTGGAGTACCTGAAGAAAGTGCCTTTCCTTTGAAATATGAAGTAGATTATGTGCGAGTGTACGAAATGAAATAGATAATTCATGAAATAAGGTCGGTGCGAGTGGGTATCTGAGAAGGAAAAAATATTTTTTAGCTTTTCAGATACTCACTCTTTTTTATATCGAAAACCTTCACTAAAATATCGAAAACCTTCAAGTCATATAGGCTTTGTGCTACTAGAAGGGGTAAAAATACAAGTTATGTTCAGATTGTTTATGTATATTTGTTTGAAATAATTGAATTATAAATGAATGACAATAAAATCATGATCAAACTAAGAACAACACTTTTGTTAATGCTATTTGCTGCTGGTTCGGCTTTCGCGCAAAGCAAGCAAATTGCGAGCCCCGATGGAAAACTAACCGT
>JBKEAC010000115.1:0-3967 GCA_047971925.1 Mangrovibacterium sp. | reverse complement strand
TCAACTCCATAATATTTTCCAAAATAGTTTGCGGCGTCTCTATTGGCTCTTTTTTCTGTCCAAAAAGACCTATGCGAATTATTCGTGGAATTTGCTGCACTTCTTACGCTTGGTATTCCGATGGCAAATAAGTAGGATAATCCATATCGTCTGCTGTCAAAGGAATGACCATATTCATGCATGTAAAGCGGGTTGGATGTTGCATAATCTCGAAAGCGGTCTTTGTTTATTGTCTCTTTAATCCATATGTTAGCATAGTTGCCTAAGGAAAGCACTAAAGTTGCAATGACTTACCCTGTGAAAAATTTATCTATAATAGATTCTAGTATTTCACCCTCCTTAGTGGGAATGTAATTTTCATCGAAATGAAGTCCCACTTCGTCTCCTGCTAATTCTCGAATTTCATCAGCTAACTCTTCCTCTAAATTAACAAAGACATTGTTGGAGTTAATTTGCTTCAGCTCTAATTCTTGGAGAAGATAATATTTCTCCTTTAGTAAATTGTGAGTCAAATAATGCCACTCTCTATCGGTTAGTTTTATGCTTATTTTCATAACTATTTTGTTTTTGACAAGCTGCTTCGTCTTTGAGAGCTAGTTGGATAAACTGTTATTATCTTACCTGTTTCTGGATTAACGACAACAGTAGAACTTGCCCCTATATACTTTACACTTGGATACCCTTGGGAATCATACTTAGCCTCTGTAGTTTTCAATGGACTTTGTAATGCATCTTGAATATCTGCTTGACTTACGTTTCTCTGAATGCTCCTTTCTATTGCATGAATACTTTTATTTCTGCTCTCCACCGCTTTCCCCGTCCAAGGGCTTATTCCTGCTTGCTTTGCGTGCAGATAACTACTCCCAACGCCACTTGCTCCGCCTATTAAAGCTCCCGTTTTTAAGTCATTCCAACCAGCTTGATTGGCGGCGGAAAAGTCGCCACCTGAAAGCATCAATCCAACTGAAAATCCACCAGCATATCCTCCTGCAGCTCCACCTACCATGCCATTAATCCCCTGAGAAAGCACAGGAGAGTTAATGTTAAAACCACTAATCAGCGGACTGCTTAGGTAGTTTATTGCCAAACTTCCTGCTGCAAAGCCTGCCATTCCTGCCACGCCACCAACCGCTGAGCTCATGCCTACCTGTCCCCAGTTCACATCATTTAAACCAACGCCATTGCCTGGCACTTAGATTTTATTTTTCATTATAAATTAGGAAGGTTTAAAAGCCTTCCAAAATTCGTTTTCCAAATATCTAGTTCAAATAGATTTCCCTCGTCATCTATGTTTAAAGAAACTATCACTTCAACTCCATCTAAATCAACAAACTGCAAATCGCTTACCTGTTCTCCAAATACTCTATAGTCACTTGCCTGATCTCTGGGAAATAAGCGTAAACTACCCATTCCACCATCATCCATAGGGCATACTAATAATCCATCTTTCCAGTCCTCTGGTATTGCAACAGCAGACCTCCTCACGAGATAATCAAGAAGTCTTTCTTCCTTCATTGTAGGCTTTCTATTTAATTCCATGTATCCTTCCTATATTAAATGTTCCATCAGAAAGTTTAAAGGCTGTGTACTGTATTTTTTGCCCTCCAATTTCAATTATTTGATTAAAAGGTTTTCCCATGACTACTTGTGCTGATACTGTTTTAAAGTGGTTTTGTACAGTTGATTGAACTAAAGACTTATCCAATCCCAACTCATCTGTATGGCGGAAAGCATGATACACCTGATTTTCTGTTTTACCAAATTGAATAGCAATGTTACTTCTCGCCTCTCCAATCGCCCCCTCTACTTTCTGCTCTACGCTTACCGATGGTTTCTTTGCTAGCTTGCTGCTTACCAAATCAGTGGCATACATAGTGCCTAAGCCAATAACCGCTCGCTGTCCAAACTGATTAAATGTTACGGGTTGCCATCCTTCCCCTGTAATATCTACCGCTGAGGTGGCAACAATCTCGCCTACTTTTACGTATTTAGCATTGTTAACAGCAAAAGTACCAATTTTTCCTACCGTTTCCCCTGCTTTTATCGAAGCGCCCCAACCTGCTGTGAGACCTCCAATAGTTCCAGACAGCGCTACGTCAAAAAAGTCAACTTTCTTCACCCACGCATCTTTCCCAGAATAACCCTGAGAATAATTCATAGCCACCTGCATACCATAATCAATGGTTGCCGATATAGCCATACCTATTAAAAAGGCTGCTACCACAAACTCTCCATCTGGGTCGTTATACTTCAGCGGATTATTCAAACAATAACTATAACGATTATAGTTTTGCGTGAATTCGGAAGCTTGTACATAATTATCAGGACTCAGAAAACGACCTACAGCGGGGTCATATAATCTGCCATTCATATGAATAAGCCCAAAGCAATTCAGATGCTCATGACCCGTATAGCCTCTGCCCAAGAATAGTTTTGGTTCGCTTCCCAGGGTGTAGATTTCCAGTGTTGATGGATTTCGCAACCTGCCCCAAGCATCATAGCTCAACTCTTGCTTCAAAGAACCATCGGCAGCCACCACATGGGTAATGCTGCCTAAATAATCTTTGCAAATATAATATATTTTCCAATTGGCACTGCCTTCTTTCACAAAAACTGCAGGGGCGGTGTAATAATCACCACTTAAATAAAGCCGTTGGGTGGTTTTCGTTCCCTCTTTGTCTTCTTCATAACATCCGCCCAAATAATGACGTTCAAGCACTGTGTTGTTGTCTTTATCTAAGCGCTTTTTCGTGCGCTGATTGCTCACTCCATAGGTATAATAAGCCGTGTAGTTTCCTTCTGAAATTCGATTGGGCTGTTTGAAGGAGTTAAAAATGATGCGTTGATCGCGCAGTGGAATAGCACTACTTGATAGTTTGGCAAGCTGAAAAGCACAGGCAATTTTGACATACTCGAACTGCAATCAAGAAAATTATGAACGAAGTTTTCACCAAATTCCTATCATGGAAACAAGTAGGGAGCGCCACACTTGGCACTCCCTGAAAATCGAGCAACAGAAATCTAAATTTGTTCTACCGTGCTGCTTTTGCTACTAATTGTTTTGCGTGTGCGAAGCATGACATTCTGACTTTTCACAATGCCTTCAATGGCGTCGGTAAATGCCGAATAATCTTCACTGCGCACTTTAAGCATTGCATAAAGATAGCCAATCAAATCATCGTTAATCAACTGAAGCATCTCGCCTTTCATATCGTGTGCCGATGAACTGGCTATTTGCTGAGAGCGAGTGAATCGGAAATGCGCATAGCTCGCAACGAAAATCGAATGTGCCAACTTCAATTGCTCTTATAATCCGGTTATATAAACAATGGATTGCAATTGCGTTTTTACCTCTGCCTTTTCCAAATCGGCCAAAACCGAGCTCACATAAGAGTTGCAAGTCAACTGATTAGTGCAATTAAGGATTTTCTTAGCATAAGGATGAACCACCTCATAAACTTCAAATGCTGCCGAATAGGGCGACACGTTGGGACTTTGAGCAAATGAATTAATCACGTCGTAGAACATGCGAAACGATTGTTTCATCTCAACAAAATGCGCCTTTGAATTCGCTTTCGCTTTAGGACACATAATCGCATTGTTCAGCTCCTCCTGCTTCATGCCGATACGTAGAATCAAGTCGGTAAGATGATCATCATCGGTCGATGTGAACAAGTCGGATTTGTTTAAGATAGCTTGCGCTAAAGAGTTCATTTCACCAATTTTGATGTCCCTACTAATTTTAACTGTCTTTGTAGTCATAAAAGTAAATTTTAAAAATGTTAACTCAAATGATTGTCATCTGAGCGAAAAATAATAATTGAATGAAAAACTAACGATTGCAATCTGATATGTCTTCACTTACATACATATACTTTCGAGCAAGTTTTTACACTTTTCGAGCAAAAAAAAGGAAGAAAAATGAAAAATAATTTTCAACCAACAGAAAATCAACACAATAAAATTT
>JBKEAC010000114.1:0-28107 GCA_047971925.1 Mangrovibacterium sp. | reverse complement strand
GCTCGTCCGCTGGTAACAAGCGAAACGCGATAGACCCCTTGCCGCGCATTATCGTGCGCCATTTGTTCAGCTTCATTGGGATTAATGAGGTCGTATTCCTCCACATCGGTTTGGTGAAATACCGACTGTGAACACCACTTGCAATTTTCGGAGCACCTCCCCGATTTTGCATTCACAATGGAGCACATTTCGAGGAAATCGCCCCTGAAATACTTCCGTATTTCATCGGCAGCAGCACATAAAAGGTTCGGATCGGTAGTTCGACTGAGTTCCAGCGCTTCGGCATAATTAAGCATGCCACCATTTAAAATTCGTGTTTTAAGTTCTTCTATCATGATTCTATGAAATTAAAAAAGCCACTAGCAAGCATTTACTCACTAGCGGCTTTTATCCGTATATTTATTTTCACTAAAGTTGATTGCAACACAACAGGCATCGGTTTCTAAAGCCGTTGCAAGCAATTGGATTTCGGTGATTTCGGTCGGTGATAGCTTGTTGTCCTCCTCGCTGCTTCTCACCATGAGTTGTAATTTCTCGATGAGCTGTTGAAAAATCTCGCCCACCCATTGCGCCGAACTCACCGACAATCGACCGATGTGCACCACACAAGCCAAAGAACCAAACACCGCATAGTTTTTTCTACTCCATCGATTAAAAAACTTCGCTTTGCATGGTTGATATGAGGCGTGGTTTATCATCAAACTTTCGTTATCCTATTTGTTTCTGATGATTCTGATTAAATTTCTCTTCTGCATAGGCTCGTGTAATCTTCAAGCTCTTTTTCTTTTCCGATGGACCATCATACATGGCATCAATCATGATACTTTCGCAGATGGAACGCAAGCCACGAGCACCCAAATTAAACTCTACAGCCATATCCACAACAAAATCTAAGGCCTCATCATCAAACGATAGTTTAATGCCATCTATATCAAAAAGCTTTATGTATTGCTTCACTAAGGAGTTTTTGGGTTCCGTTAAAATGTTGCGCAATGCTTGTCGATCGAGCGGATTCAAATAGGCCAAAACAGGCAAACGACCGATAATTTCGGGAATTAAGCCAAAGCTTTTCAAATCTTGAGGTGAAATATACTGTAAGAAATTCGACTCATCGATTCCCTGATTAACCTTTTGTGCGCCATAGCCCACCACCTTTGTGTTTAGTCGCTTGGCAATTTTGCGCTCAATGCCATCGAATGCACCGCCACAAATGAACAAGATGTTTTTCGTGTTCACTGGAATCATTTTCTGATCAGGGTGTTTTCTACCTCCATTAGGCGGAACATTTACCACCGAGCCTTCAAGCAATTTCAACAAACCTTGTTGCACACCTTCACCCGAAACATCGCGTGTAATTGATGGATTATCGCCTTTGCGTGCGATTTTATCAATTTCATCAATGAACACAATGCCACGCTCCGCCGCCTCTAAATCATAGTCGCAAGCCTGAAGCAATCGAGTGAGCAAACTTTCAATATCTTCACCCACATAGCCCGCCTCGGTGAGCACAGTAGCATCAACGATGGTGAAAGGCACATGCAACAACTTTGCAATTGTTTTGGCAAGCAAGGTTTTTCCTGTACCGGTTTGCCCTACCATGATGATATTCGATTTTTCAATTTCTACATCATCATCTTCATCTTTTGATGGAACTTGTTTCAGACGTTTGTAATGATTATACACCGCCACAGCAAGAGTTTTCTTTGCCATGTCTTGCCCAATGACGTAAGAATCCATGAATTCTTTTATTTCACGAGGTTTCAAGAGTTTCAACTCCGACAAGTCGAAGTCGGAGGCATTTCCGAATTCCTCTGTAAGAATTTGATGAGCTTGATCGATACAATTATTGCAAATATGTCCATCAAGGCCAGCAATTAACACCCCCACATCATTTCTATCTCTGCCACAAAAGGAACATTTATCTCCAGTCTTCTTTGCCATGCTATTTATTTCTAACTAGTACTTCATCAATCATTCCATAAGCCTTTGCTTCATCGGCAATCATCCAGTAATCACGATCAGAATCGCGCTCCACCTCTTCATAGGTTTTTCCAGAATGTAGCGCAATGATATCATAGAGTTCTTTTTTCAACTTTAGAATCTCACGTGCTGTAATTTCGATATCCGATGCTTGTCCTTGTGCACCTCCCATCGGTTGGTGAATCATGACACGCGAATGCTTTAATGCCGATCGTTTGCCGGCAGCACCAGCAGTGAGCAATACCGCGCCCATTGAAGCTGCCATGCCTGTGCAAATGGTAGCCACATCGGGTTTAATGTACTGCATGGTATCGTAAATTCCCAATCCGGCATAAACAGAACCACCAGGCGAGTTCAAATAGATTTGAATATCTTTATGAGAATCTGCCGATTCTAAAAATAGCAATTGCGCTTGAATAACATTGGCAATATAATCATCAATTGGAGTTCCCAAGAAAATAATTCTATCCATCATTAAACGCGAGAACACATCCATTGAAGCAACATTTAGCTGACGTTCTTCTACAATATATGGTGTTAAGCTATTTTGAAAATGTGAATCAAAGCGATGCATTGTCAAGCTACTTATACCCATGTGCTTGGTAGCATATTTATGAAATTCTTTTCCGTCCATTTTTTAGTTTTTTATTTTGAATGCACAAAGTTAGTAAAATTACAGCAGATTGGCTTAATTCTTACTTATTTAAAGCAATAAAAACAAAAAAGGTTTTCTCAAAAGAGAAAACCTTTTCTTGTAGTTGACCTACCAGGGCTCGAACCTAGACTCTTCTGGACCAAAACCAGACGTGTTGCCTATTACACCATAGGTCAATCATTAATATGCCTTTTTCTTAAAGACGATGCAAATATATAGCACTTATTTTAATCTTCCAAACAAAAAACAAAAAATATATGATTCTTTTTCCTTATCAACATTAAAAGAGGCTGATTTTCAATGCAATTTATTTTGATATTTTTCCAAAAAAAATATCAAAATAAGAGGAACAACACTTACTCTCCACCAAATTCCATTAAGAAGGCTTTAATAAAACCATCTATCTTTCCGTCGAGAACAGCTTGCACATTGCTAGTTTCATAAGATGTGCGCACATCTTTCACCAATTTATAGGGTTGAAGTACATAAGAACGAATTTGTGAACCCCATTCAATCTTCTTCTTTCCTGCCTCAATGGCATCGGAAACTTCACGTCGTTTGCGCAATTCTAATTCATATAATTGTGATTTCAGTAAGCGCAACGCATTTTCTTTGTTTCCCAACTGCGATCTACTTTCGGTGTTTTCAATGATAATCCCCGTTGGCGCATGTCGCAATCGCACGCCAGTCTCCACTTTGTTCACATTCTGACCACCAGCACCACCCGATCGGAAAGTATCCCAAGTGATATCAGCCTGATTAATTTCGATTTCAATTGAATCATCAACCAATGGTGCCACAAACACCGATGTGAAGGAAGTCATGCGCTTACCTTGTGCATTAAATGGAGAAATACGAACCAATCGGTGTACACCATTTTCACTTTTTAAATGCCCATAAGCATAATCGCCTTCAAACTCAATCGTGCAACTTTTAACTCCTGCTTCATCGCCGGCATTAAATTCCGAAACTTTCACAGTGTAGCCATGTTGCTCACCATAGCGCAAATACATTCGCATGAGCATATCGGCCCAATCATTGCTTTCCGTACCACCGGCTCCGGCATTAATGCGCAACACTGCACCCAGTTTATCTTCTTCTTTGCGAAGCATGTTTTTAGCTTCTAGCTGCTCAATGAGTTCGACCGTTACATCAAATTGGGCTGCCACATCTTCCTCAAGAGCCTCGCCCATTTCGAAGAATTCAAAAAGAACATTTAAATCCTCGCTTGCCGATTGAACCTCTTGAAAGCAGGTAGTCCAACTCTTAATTTCACGAATAATCCGCATTTGTTCCTCCGCTTTTTTGGAATCTAGCCAAAAATCGGGATCTTGCGTTTTTATTTCTTCTTCTTTTAACTGCAATATTTTACCATCGTAGTCAAAGATGCCTCCTCAGCGCATCTTCGCGCTCAGCAAGCTCTTTTAGCTGCTCTCTTAAAATCATAATTCTTTTACATTTATTCTGCTATCTCAATTTTATCTTTCCAAATGAAATTATAATCTGTTACCGACTGTGCGTCGAGTAGTGTTTCATCGACATCGTTTGCATCTTTTTTATAAGTCACAATGTGGATTGTCAATTCTTCGCCATCGGTTGGCACATATGCACCTTCCACTTGATTTAAATAATCAACCGACAGCCAATTTTTACTTTCTTTAGTAATTGTTTCCACAGTGTCGTTTGCAGCTAAAGTTGTTGTAGCATAGACATCTTGATTAGCTTCATTTTTTATAAATAAAACCGAATAGCTTGCCCCCTCAACCTTTCTCCACACGAGCGATAGCTTTGAGTTAATCGAATCAAAAGCACATGTTACCACCTTTGTTGGGAGAATATATTTATTTTTCAGCACATCGGTTCCAATGATTTTTTCATTATCATCTTTGGTGTAGGCTTCAAAACTGTATGTTCCAGCTTCAGGCAGATCAATAGAGAAGTCCGCATCAGAAGTATTCCACAAGAACTCATAGGGCTGACTTTGCATATAGACATTCATCGTTTGCTGCTCACCACTTGGCGAAGTTGCCTGAGAAGAAAGCAAGCGTTTATTTGAACGACTATAGAGCGACAATCCATGAACAATTACCGAATCGGCATCATATTTTGTAGTGATAAAGGCATCGTTCTGCGTCCATGGAAGCGGATCTAAATCGGAACAATTTGTCATAGTCATCAAAAAACACGAGCACATTAAAATATAGAGGTATTGCTTCATATTTATTAATTATTAGAGGTATTCATTTCTTTATTCAATGTTTTCCAATAGAAAATCAGCATAGCACAAATTCCCACACTAATAGCCGAATCGGCAATATTGAAAACGGGACGAAAAAACTGCAATGATTTTCCACCTAAAATTGGGAACCAATCGGGATAGCGCGTATCAATCATGGGGAAATAGAGCATATCAACCACTTTGCCATGCAAGATTGAAGCATATCCACCAGATTCGGGTAAAAATTGTGCCACCTGATTATAACTATGATCGAAAACGATGCCATAAAAAACACAATCGATAATATTACCTAAGGCTCCCGCCATGATTAATGCCACACAAATTAGAAAGCCACAAGGAATAGTTCTATTCTTACTTGCCTTAACCAAATAAAAACCAATGAAACAAACAGCCACAATGCGGAAAAGAGTGAGTGCTATCTTTCCATATTCACCACCAAACTCAAAACCAAAGGCCATTCCGGGATTTTCCACAAAGTGAATCTTAAACCAATCGCCAATAACATTAAACTCCTCACCGAGCATCATGTTGGTCTTTATCCAAAACTTAGATAATTGATCAACTAGTAAGATAACAACAATTAAAATACCTGATTTTTGTAGTCTATTCATATTTGTTTAAAGATAAAAGAGAAGGTGGGCAAACGCCGAACTCCTTAATTCCTATTGATTTCTTTTTGCATCGATGCTCAGCGTTGCATGAGGCACTGCCTTCAATCGCTCTTTCGATATTAGCTTCCCGGTCTCTCTACAGACACCATAGGTTTTGTTTTCTATTCTTATTAATGCCGCCTTTAAGTGCGAGATGAACTTTTGCTGACGTTGCGCCAATTTTCCCGATTCTTCTTTCGACAAAGTTGCTGCACCTTCTTCTAGCACCTTAAATGTGGGCGATGTGTCTTGCGTGTCGTTACCATCGCTTTGCGTAATTGCAGTGCGATAAAGCTCAAAGTCCTTTTGTGCTTTATCAAGCTTTTCCAAAATGATTTCCTTGAACTCTTGCAGCTCCTCATCATTGTATCTCTTCTTTTCAGTCATAGTTTTAATTTTGCGATTTATTTTCTTGGTTTAACTAGCGCTTGCCTATTCCAGCAAATTATTTTCATTTGGCTACAACATTCTCAATGAACTCACAAGAAAGAACGAAGCCTTATTTACAACAATTCTTTAAAAGACAATTTGTGAAGCTCCTTAATGTTTAAGAAGCTTCATTTGTTATTTCAATCTGAATTAGAGCCTCCACACCTTCTTCAATTTCCACCGCTTGCCCTCTTTCAACATGTTCTTTCAACACCAAACTATCTGCCAATGTTTGCTTACAGATGTAATCTTTAAATCTTTCTACCGCCACTTGATAATATTCATGATTTGATATTTGAATGGCAATACGATTGACTACTTCAAAATTACTTTCTTTTCGCAAATTCTGAATCTTGTTCACAAATTCACGTGCAATTCCTTCTTGCTTCAATTCCTCGCTCACATGAATATCGAGTGCCACCGTTAGCTCACCTTCACTAGCCACCAACCAGCCTGGAATGTCTTCAGTGGTAATTTCCACATCGGCAAGTTCCAATTCAACGGCTTCACCAGCAATCGATAGTTTTGCACCCAAATTTCTTTCCAACTGAGCAATATCAGCTTGATTATATTTTTCGAGTTCCGAAGCAATTTGCTTCATAATTTTACCATATTTCGGACCGAGTGTTTTAAAGTTAGGCTTTATGCGCTTTTTAATAACGCCCTCGGTGTCGGTAATATATTCCACTTCTTTCACATTCACTTCCGAAAGCACAATGTCTTCCACCGCCTTAAATTGCTTTTCAAACTCAGCACTCAGCACCGGAACCATGATTTTGGCAAGAGGTTGACGCACTTTAAGTTTCTCTTTTCTGCGCAAGCTTAACACCATCGATGAGGCACGTTGCGCAATATTCATGCGTTCTTCCAAGTCTTTATTAATGAACGATTCATTTGCAAGCGGGAAATTGGCCAAGTGCACACTTTGTTTTTCCTCTTTGCCCGTAATGCTGTTCAGGTCACTATATAACAAGTCGGCATAGAAAGGTGCCATTGGTGCCGAAAGTTTTGCCACCGTTGTCAAACAAGTGTAAAGAGTTTGATAGGCCGAAAGTTTATCGGCATTATATTCTCCTCCCCAATAACGTTTGCGACTAAGGCGAACAAACCAGTTGCTCAAATTCTCATTCACAAAATCAGAAATTGCTCTTCCGGCACGAGTGGGCTCATAGCTTTCCAAACTTTCGCTCACTTCTTTCACAAGCGTGTTGAGCAGTGAAATAATCCACTGATCAATTTCGGGTCGCTCTTGCATTGGAATCTCTTCTTCTGCATAAGTAAATCCATCGATATTCGCATAGAGCGCGAAGAAATTATAGGTATTATAGAGGGTTCCGAAGAATTTACGACGCACTTCATCAACACCCGAAATATCGAATTTTAAGTTATCCCAAGGCGCCGAGTTGGTAAGCATGTACCAGCGAAGCGGGTCGGAACCATAGGTTTCAATTGTTGAGAACGGATCGACCGCATTACCCAATCGTTTCGACATTTTATTGCCGTTTTTATCGAGTACCAAGCCATTAGAAATGATGTTTCGGAATGCCACCGAATCATCAATCATTGTGGCAATGGCATGTAAGGTAAAGAACCAACCACGCGTTTGGTCGACACCCTCGGCAATGAAATCGGCAGGAAACACCCCTTTACCTTCCGATGGAGCATATTTTTCAGCATTTTCAAACGGATAATGATGTTGCGCATAGGGCATTGCACCCGAATCAAACCACACATCGATGAGGTCGGGTTCACGGAACATTTTTTCACCATTATCAGCAAGCAGTACGATATCGTCGACAAACGGACGATGCAAATCTATTTTTTCATAATTGGCAGCGTTATACTCGCCCACAGCAAAACCTTCATAGGGATTTTTCGCCATGATACCAGCAGCCACCGCTTTTTCTATTTCATTATAAAGGTCTTCCACCGAACCGAAACATTTGGTTTGTGCGCCATCTTCAGTGCGCCATATCGGTAGAGGAGTTCCCCAATATCTTGAACGGCTTAAATTCCAATCGACCAAATTTTCCAACCAGTTTCCGAAACGACCAGAACCCGTTGATGCTGGTTTCCAATTGATGGTTTCATTTAGTGCAATCAAGCGATCTTTCACAGCTGTTGTTTTAATGAACCAACTATCGAGCGGATAATAAAGCACTGGTTTATCGGTTCTCCAACAGTGCGGATAACTATGCTCATGTTTTTCAACCTTAAAAGCCTTATCCTCCTTTTTCAGCATCACCGCAATATCAACATCAACTGTTGGGGCATCTTCAGGAAGCGAATCATCGAATGCATTTTTCACAAATCGACCGGCAAATTCGGCATAAGCCACTTCATTGACATTCGATTTCACAAAAGCAGGATTCATGTTTTCCACTAAGAAGAATCGCCCTTGCTTATCGACTAATGGTTGAATTTTTCCTTCTAAATCTTCCACAACTAAAGGAGCAATTCCGGCTTGTTTCGCCACACGGTCGTCGTCGGCACCAAAAGTTGGAGCAATATGCACAATTCCTGTTCCATCTTCTGTGGTAACAAAATCGCCAGTAATCACTTCAAAAGCTTTACCATTAGGCTTCACCCAGTTCATGAGTTGCTCATAGCTCACTCCAGCCAATTCGGCACCCACATATTCAGCCACCACCTCATAAGGGATAAGCTTATCGCCCACTTTATAATCGGTCAACGATAGTTCGGCAGCTTTAGGGTTGAAATGTTTTGGCAATAAGTTTTTTGCCAGAATAACCGTCATTGGGCTTCCCGAATAGGGGTTAAAAGATTTCACTTTAACATAGGCAATTTTTGGTCCCACACAAAGAGCCGTGTTTGAAGGCAGAGTCCAAGGCGTGGTTGTCCAAGCCATGAAATAAAGTGGCGAATCGACACCTTCGAAAAGAAACTCCGATTTTTCATTGCGCACCACAGCAAACTGCGCTACAGCAGTAGTATCTTTCACATCGCGATAGCAGCCCGGTTGGTTCAACTCATGCGAGCTTAATCCGGTTCCGGCAGCAGGCGAATAAGGCTGAATGGTATAGCCTTTATAGAGTAAGTTCTTATCGAACAGTTTTTTTAGCAACCACCACACCGATTCAATAAAGCGGTTATCATAGGTAATATAGGGGTCATCCATGTTCACCCAGTAACCCATCTGACGAGTAAGTTCTTCCCACTCACGGGTATATTTCATGACTTCTTTTCGGCAAGCAGCATTATATTCTGCCACCGAAATCTTTTTCCCAATGTCTTCTTTTGTAATTCCGAGCGTTTTTTCCACGCCAAGTTCCACAGGCAATCCGTGTGTATCCCAACCAGCTTTTCGGTGCACCCGGAAGCCTTTCATGGTTTTATAGCGACAAAAAGTATCTTTAATGGTTCGCGCCATCACGTGGTGAATTCCGGGCATGCCGTTTGCTGATGGCGGACCTTCATAGAATACAAACGTTGGTTGTCCTTCGCGTGTTTTTATACTTTGATGAAAAGTATCATCATTCTGCCATTTCGCCAAAATATCTTTATTAATCTGCGAAAGGTTCAACTGCTTATATTCTTGAAATTTCTTGCTCATCAGAACGATTAAATTAAATTCTACATTTTTATGATGGGCAAAGGTAATAAACTATGAATAAAATCAACTATGCGCAGCTTAAAGCTTTGGATATTTTTTTTTTGGACATTAAAAAAACTCCATTAAAGGCTAATAATTCTAAGCTAAATCGCGCAAAGAACTTCGGTTAACAGCACTTCAAATTGCTTAAAGCAATTGATTATTGATTGCATATCAAATAAGCTCTTGCAAACTCTTAACTTCAAATCGGGCATAGAGTTTTTTCTGATGATATTTAATCGTGTCAATTGATAGGCAACAAAGTGCTGAAATATCTTTTGTCGACATGCCTTGCATGGCTAAAACAATAATATCTCGTTCCTGCCGCCCAAGAACAGCCTGCTGTTCTTCCCATTGCTGGGTTGCCAGATTATAGTTCCAATATCGACCATGCTCCTGGTTTTTAATTCGTGCACCAACTTTTTTTTCATCGGTCAAAGACACCTTGCACAAAGCTTTGCTGATGTTTCCTTCGGAAGTAAATTGCAAAGGGGTAAGTTTGTGACAAACGGTCATGTAATGCTTCTTTTTGAACTCAACTCTGAAACTACAGTAGATGATATATTGAAAGCGCTCTTCCAGTGGTGCTGCATGGAGGAAGCGCAAGCTGGCTTGCGTTGATTGATAGAAAAGTTCCAAATCATCGGGGTGAAGCACCTGCAAATAAAACGCCATGCCCAAGGATTTCACCTCCTCAAGCGACATTCCGCAAAAAGCCGCCGAATTGTGCGACACATAGCTGAAACTCTGCAAAATATAATCGAACACATAGATCATTTCATAACCCGTGCGAGCCACGGCATCTAAAACCCCCTGACAATCTGCCGTGAGCTGTCCAGAATCCTCTTCATAAAGAGGCTCTTTGTTGCGAAATTCGGCAAGAATATTCCGCAATCGTGTCATTTTCATATGTAATCGTGTTTAGTGTTCACACTACTCTTGCGAGTAGTTTTTCAATTCGACAATAAAAACTACTCGCGCGAGTAGTGCGTATAAAAAAAATACCACTTACATTTACAGCGCAATGCAGATGATCGCGCGCAAATCAAAACTGCTTATTTTAAAAATTATCAAACTGCGGCATAAACACCGCTTAAACTTTGAAAAACATGGCAAATTTAATGCAAAACAAACAAACAAACAAACAAACAAACAAAAGCATCATCAACCTATGAAATAGTAAACTGGGGTTGGAAGACAGATGGTAAACGTCGACTGAAAACAGAATTAATTGTGGAGAAATTTAGAATTCGCGTTCTTGTAAGTGGCTACTACGATTGGGAAGTTCGAAATAAATACTATATCAGACAACGAGCAGAGAAAAAAGTGTTAGGCTCATGGTATGATTACCAAAGCACTTATAGTGTAGAAAACATTTATTTTACGCGTTGGAACCAAACTGATGTTTTTCACTTCAACAATATATTAACAAGCAAAGAAAAACAAACAGTCTTACTTCACTTGGCAAGCATAGATATGGTAGAACATATAAATCAAAAGCCTAACAACTACACACCGCAATACCTCCCGACAGGCAGTGTCGGAATAGAAATTACGGTTGGCTATAGAGGTTCTTCTAAAAAATACACACTAGAGAATGATAAACGACAGATTACTAACCAGAGAGCTTCAGACTGCAACATATTCTATTTATAATAACTAATTCAAATTGGGCACTTGAAGTAATTTCAAAGCCAAAAAATCCTTCAGGTGCCCCTTATAAAACATTATTTTCACAATGACACGTAACATTAAATTTCTGATACTCTGTTTATCCCTCTTCACGTCATGCAGTAATGAAGAAGATCCTTACGCAAAAACAAAACCTAACATTTTTATCGACTGCCTACTAAATCCTGATTCAACCGTGACACTAAAGGCATATTATGCCTATTATGTAGCATTAGAAGTTGCCTCCAATCCGATTCTAAATGGTGAATTCACTATATTTCATAATGATTTAGAATGGGGAGTGCTCGAAAATCAACACAACGGACTCTACACACTTGAGAAATCACCTGAGATTGGAGAAACATATACTCTTCAGGCGAAAGTAGGACAGGAAACGCAATTTGCTAAAACAACAGTGCCTAGCCGTCCGCAAATTAAATACAACATTTTAGCAATTCAAGAACAAGCAGATAGTAGCAGTATACTAACAATTGATTATTGGGTGGAAAATAGCACGGAAAGCAATTATTATTGGAATTATGAGCGTGATGCTACTAAAACATATGACGCACCTAAAAGCAGCTCGATTTATGCTAATTGGTATGAAGAAGAGCTTTTAGGAGACAGCAAATATTCCGACGATTTCAATAAGATAATCGACGAAACTCACCCCTTGGGTTATTACAAAAGATATGTGCGATATGCCTTTGAAGGAGTTGAAAATCAGAAGATGCTGATTACAAAAAGTGCAATAAGCTCGAAGAATGTTGACTGCTTCATGCATGTCGATGAGGGATATGACAAATACCTAAAAACGATGATTACCGCCAAAATAGTAGGTGAAAACACCACCTATTATAAAAGTTTTAATCTCTTTCGAGGCATTTTTGGGTCGGTTAGCCAGTGGTCGGTTAGTTATAATGAGATGAATTTTAAGACTAATGAATGAGAATAAACAATACAAGCTCAAAGTAGAAAAGCATAATTTTCTTTTCATCTTTTTACTACTTTGCTCGTGTGTCGAACAATTCGAACTAAATACACAACCGCAAACGTACCCTAATGTGAATTGCGTGCTAAATCCCGATTCTTCGGTACGGTTAAGTTTAAGCTACACACGTTCGATTGATAGCAACAAAACTTTTGAAAGCATCGATGATGCAGAAGTAATGTTATTTGAAAACCACGAGCTTTGGGGTATTTTGAGCAACACAACAGCCGGCTGCTATGAGTTAAATAAAAAACCTTCTATCGGGAAAAACTATCAGCTAAAAATAAACATTGCGGGCGAGCTTCCAATTTCAGCTGAAACCACTATCCCTAATCGATTGAGGGTTGATACTACCGAGCTTGTTCCGATTTTTTATCACACTGAAGATAATCATTTTCTAAAGAGTTGCTCTGCAAAATACACAATTACCGATGACCAAGAAATTAAATGTTGGAATTATGAAATATATAAGGAAACTCACTACGTAAATGATTCAGATCCAGACATTCCGGGTCATGACCAAGATTATTACTTCTTCGAATATGGACTTTCATATCTAAGCCCTTTTGCCGACAATTTCAATCGACAAATCGACAATATTTATGACTTAGGTTATTACTATCATTTCTATGTTCGTCAAACAAATGAAATCCAACCTGGTTCAGCCATAACGTTCACTAAAACTTCTATCAGGAAAAACACCATTGATTATTACTTCAATGCCGATGTTCACTATGACAAATACATGAAATCGCGCATTCAATCATGGATTATTACCGAATGGCAGGACTTACCCTTCAACGAACCCGTACAAATGTATTCTAATATAACTAACGCCATGGGAATCTTTGGTTCTGCCACCTTTTCTTTTATCAACTACATAAATATCAGCATTAATGAATAAATGGATTGCTTCATTAATATTGCTTCTATTCACAACAAGCTTGCAAGCACAACGCCACGTTACAGGCTATGTGCAAGATGCCCAATCGGCAGAGCGATTGGTAGGAGCAAATGTATTTGACCCTCAGTCGAGAAAAGGCGTCACAACAAATTCTTTTGGTTTTTTTAGTTTGAATGCATTAACCGACAGTTGTAGGCTACAAATTCAACACATTGGATATAAAACTCAAAACATATGTATTAAGCTTAATATTGATACAATGTTGGTCATCAGCCTTCAACCTGGGATTTCGCTCGATGAAGTGGCTGTATTTGGAGAAAATCCGCAAGGGAATCACGAATTTTCAAATCTTAACCACACGCAATTAAATAGGAATCAGATTACAAGTTTCCCAGCCTTTCTAGGAGAAACCGATGTCACAAAGGCTTTACAATATCAGCCCGGCGTAAGTGCTGGTCGAGAAAATAGTGCTGGGTTTAATGTGCGCGGAGGAGGTGCCGACCAAAATTTAATCTTGCTCGATGGAGCCCCTGTTTATAATATGTATCACGCCATGGGCTTCTTTTCAACCTTCAACAGCTATGCCATTAAAGATGCCTCACTCTACAAAGGAGGTATTCCTGCTCGATATGGCGGTCGGCTTTCATCAGTTCTCGATGTAACAGCACGCGAGGGAAATATGCGCGATTTTGAAGGAGTTGTTTCGGTGAGCCCAATCAGTGCACAAGCCTCCATTGAAGCTCCAATCAAGCAAGACACGGCTTCTTTTTTGCTTTCTTTTCGTCGCTCTTACTTAGACCTCCTCCTTCGCTCGATTCTGAAGCTTGCCAACAACGAAAGTCAATTTGGCTATTTGCTCTATGACTTAAATGCGAAAACAAACTGGATAGTGAACGATAAAAACCGATTATATCTCAGCTTCTATTCTGGCAGAGATACGCAATATTATAATTACGCCTACAAAGACGATAATTTTGAAGCCGATAATGATTTCCACTGGGGAAATTACACCGGAATTATCCGTTGGAATCATATCTTCAATTCGAAATTATTTGCGAATTTATCAGCCTATGGAAGTTATTTTGAAAATCAAACAACAACAACGATTGATGATGATGGGGAGTTTGTGAAGTTCCAATCACGGTCGAATTTGAAGGATTTTAGCCTGAAGTCTGACTTTGAATATCAGCATTCCGCAAACTATTCTTTGCAATTCGGAAGCTTGGTAAGTGCTTTGCAGTTTGCTCCAGGAATTACTTCTTCGAAAACAAAAGACAACAATAACACGCTCAATGACAACAACAAAACCAATGCTATTATTGCAGAATTGTATGCCGAGAATAAATTCAATTTTAAAACACTATTCCTAAATGTTGGCGGTAGAATTTCAAACTACAATCACGAAGGCAGCAGTGAATGGAGTTTTCAACCACGGCTTTCTGCAATTTTAAAACTGCAAAACAAACTCTCCATTTCAGCCTCTTACATGCAAATGGAGCAATATCTACACCTTTTGAGTAGTTCGTCAATGGGCATGCCGAGCGACTTATGGATAGGTTCTTCCAATCGTGTGAAACCCGAAACAAGCCAGCAAGTTTCTTTGGGTGTTGAGAAAAACATATGGTCAAATATTAAATTTGGAATAGAATCGTATTACAAAAAAAGCGAAAATGTAATCCGTTTCAAGCAAGGCATGGGTTTTTCCGATGGTAGCGAAATATATTGGGAAGATGCTGTGGTGCCAGGCAAAGGACGTTCCTATGGATTAGAACTCTATGCTCAAAAAACAACTGGTCGCTTCACGGGAATGGTCTCCTACACTCTCTCTAAATCAGAGCAGTTATTTGATGGATTGAACAACGCCGAGTGGTTTCCTTTCAAATTCGACCGAACACATGATTTCTCCATCAATGGAAAATATCAGCTTCGTGCTCCTGAGGGTAAAATGCGAAATCTTTCTTTCGGATTCGTTTTGCAGTCGGGAAACTATTACAGCATCCCCGATATAGAGCAGAAAAATTCACAACTCCCTGGCATGGAAAATGTCGGATACTTCGACAGCAATTGGTGGGATGATTATTTTTCTACCGATAAAAACTATGTCAATCCCAATAACTTTCAAATGCCGCTATTTCATCACCTTGATTTAGGATATGAAAGCACCAAACAATTAAAAAAAGGAAGATCAAGAACATGGAATTTTTCCATTTACAATGTATATAATCGGCAAAATCCGTGGACATATTACAAACGAGAAGGTCAGTTTATGCAGCTGAGTATCTTCCCGATCATTCCTTCAGCAAGTTATATTTTTCGTTGGTAGAATTATTCAAAGCAATTGATTATTGATTGCATATCGAATAAGCTCTTGAAAAACTACCCAACTAGGTAGTGGCTATAAAAAAAATACCACTTACATTTACAGCGCAATGCAGATGATGATAGCGCGCAAATCAAAACTGCTTATTTTTTAAATTACCAATCTGCTGAATAAACACCGCTTAAACTTTTACAACATGTTAAACTTAATTTTTAAAAACATGACAAACTTAATGCAAAACAAACAAACAAACGCTTAAATTAAGCTTCTCCATACTGTTTATTGCCATTTTGGGCTTTGTGGGATGTAGTAAAGAGGATGAAAGTCTGAAACCTAATGAAGTCCCGGTAAAAACAACATTGTCTTCAGATTATACTGATATTGTTGCTTCTGCAACGAGCTTATTAGACGAGTCTATTACAGAAGCTCTTGAGCAATTAAACAACAAGTCCTCTTCTGAAACATCAATTACTCAAGCAATCGAAAGCATTTATGCGCAGAAAGTAGAAAATCAATTAGCCGGCAAGATTGAAAAATTAAAATCTTTTACTACCAAATCTGCTGAAGTCGTTGATACACTTAAAGTAGAACGCTACACTGATACTTTTGGTGAATGGATGAGTAGTATGTATGAAGAAGAAGATGAAGTTTCAGAAGATCAGATTCTAATTGATATGAAAGCGGCGTATGCTGATTTTGAAACGTATGTCAGCAACAGTCAAGACCTAAATGAGTCAGAAAAGCTAGAAGTATTAAGTATTTCATATTTGCAACAAGCCCAATTAAGCGTAGTAATTAGTCGATTTGACGATCTTGACGGAATTGATTCTGACGAGTTGCAAACAAAGGGCTGGCTTAAAAAAGTATGGAATAAAGGGGACTTCTAAAAATTAGCTGTTAGGTCATTTTGATTTTATGGGAGATAGATTTTGGACTAATTTCACAGAAGCATAGCGAGCTATGGTTTAAGAAATTAGTGCAAAAGATACGCTCAGAAAACAAAATGAACAACAGCTGTATTTAGCAGCTTCCCCAATTTAAAACTAATTTTTAGAAGTCCCCTAAAATAAAACAAGTTGTTTCCTGCGTAACCTCAACCCAAAAAGTATGCAAATGGACAGGCACTGGTTCAACGGCCTATTACATTTGTACTGGCGTTACGGTGGTATATTGTGTAATCAAATAATTAGTTTCAAATGAACAAACTATTTTTAGTTATCGTCCTCTCTGTGCTAGGCCTGCATGCTGCCGCTCAGAAGACATTAGAAGAAAAAAAGTTCTTCCTGCAACTGGAAACAGCCTATGACTTTGCCACATTCAATGAAAAGAACCTTTCCTTTAGCGAGAGCAATCTATTGCTAAATTTTAAAGTAGTTCCTAAATTAATCGCCACGCTTCAGATGGGCAATAGTCGATCTTTTTTACATGAGGAAAAAATTTATGAAGACCTCCTCAAGTTTGGTGGCGGATTGGGTTATTTAATCCCAATAAACAAGGTCAACATACCATCCTATGCGGAAATTGCAGTTAGAGGAGGTGTCTTAGCACCTATGGATGACAACAGCAAGAATGAGGGAGGCTATGTCGATGTGCTTCTTAAAACGCATGAAGGCTTTGCCTTTTTAAGCTTTGGAATAACAAACACTTGGATGAATGGCAAGCACTACATTGGTCCGTTTGCTGCCATTGGCATCACTCTCTAAATCGAAGCGATTTTAATACCACAAAGAAAGTTTACTCTTGAACTTTCTGATTTCCACAAAAGCTCGGCAGTTGGCTGAGCTTTTTTTTATTGAATTTCCATTCTGAGCTTTAGCAATAGCAGCGCAATAATTTTGCTACCGCCTATATATCTTAAGCAATAAGCATCTTCAAGTTGGGGAAAGAGCATAGAAACCAGGTGCGACCAACTATTGAATCCTTTGAAGTGCTTGTCGCCTTCATAAGTGGCAACTATTTATTTGAAAATGGAGTGATCCAAGTGCTGGATAATTTGTGAAAATAAGCTCACATTTGTCATCGGAGCTTGTGTTTTTTTTGTGGATACCTCAAAGATAATTTGAGTTCCGAAAATAGCAATCTCCTTTTTCAATTTTATAAAATTATTTGGGACGCTATTACATTAAATCCTATATAACTCGAAGCTAAATCTCGCAAAGAACACCGGTTAATAGAAAACAATAATCCTCATGAAGCAAATAACTGATATATTCTTTATCCACATGTTCCTTCTTTTATTGAGCCAACCCGTTGGCGGAATTAAATAATTTGAAAAATGTTTGAGAATAAGTTGTGCATGTTGTTGATATTTAGTGGTGTAAAATCTATTAAAATACAATTCAATGACTGCAGGAAACATACTACTTGATTATGCGGATATATCGGGAAAGAAGTGAAATCAGACTTGTTTGAAACGGTCAATATCAGACTGGAAGTGCCTTACCGGTCAAACCAAAAGGACTGGAAACCTGTGTTTTCCATTTTTGCCAAAGCCAGAAAGAGAGTTGAAACACTCTTTTCACCAGTTCATGATAATCAGGAATTACGCAAAACAAACTGATGGACTGTTTGCCAGAATTATTGGTAAGATTAGCCTTATCATATTTCAATATTAACAACAAACCATTGGACAGATTAAATGTGCTCTCCTTTAATTTCGCCAACGGGATATGTAATACTTTTGAATAAGTTTTTACAATTTTTATCAAATCGTCTTTTATTATTTTCTAAGTCATTAAAAAACAGCATATACATCGTACTGTTTAGAATGATTAAGAGTTATCTTAGCAATTTTTTGGCTTAAATTGTATCTTTTAATACTTAAAACATTTTAGTTTTTACTATATAGGACTCCTATATGGCAAAAACTGAATTCAGTTTTTGTCATAAAGCACTCCTCAATGGTAAAAACTGAATTCAGTTTTTAACCTATATAAACATTATGGTCTTTTCTTAATTCAGATTTTAACATACAGCACTGCCCAATGGTAAAAACTGAATTAAGTTTTTGTCATACAGCACTCCTCGATGGTAAAAACTGAATTCAGTTTTTGTCATATAGCACTCCTCAATGTTAAAAACTGAATTCAGTTTTTGTCATATAGCACCCCTCAATGTTAAAAACTGAATTCAGTTTTTAACCTATATAAACATTATAGTCTTTTCTTAATTCAGTTTTTAACATACAGCACTGCCCAATGGTTAAAACTGAATTCAGTTTTTGTCATATAGGAGTCCCATATGGTCCGATATAAAATGTTTTTTGTAATAAAAGTAACGCAAATCATGCGACGCTACAGATTTGCGAGCATGAAATAATTTTAAGAAGTTCCCTAAATAACAATGAAACGCGAATGCGTATAACACCTTCTTCGTTAAAATTGCAAATAATTAATTCCGACAACGGGTGGTCTACTAAGTTTGCTTATTAAAGCATATCAAAAAAATATCACCCAATAAGTCTTTATAAAAGACCATATAGGGCTCCTATATTGCAAAAAATCGGCTACAACGCATGATATGCGTCGCCTATATAGCAAAAAATAAACTCATTTAAATAATAAACGATACTTTTCATGAACTATTTTTCGTTTGAAATGCCTTCAAATTTTTAAAAGTAAATTAAACATGCTAGAGGTTAATTTAGAAAAGGGTGAAATTCTGCATGGCAACCCCAACACGACCGAAAAAGGGCGTACCATTGAAAGATAGATTGCATGAAAATCCGATTATTAAGGCGATTAATGGGCTGTCGAATTTATGCAAGTTAAAAGAAAAATTCATCGCACCATAAAAGCACAAAACACTGAAAGGCAGATAATGACAAAAAATGTTGTTGAAATTATTTCAAGCTCATGTCGGTATAATCAACACGTTCATGACCGTGAACATTAAGAATCTCATCGAGAACCGCCTCAACTTGCTCGCGAGTGTCGGCTTGCAATAACTGCACGCGGTGATTTCGGAAATTACGAACACCAGGGAAATAGCGCGCAAAATGACGACGCATCATGCGAATTGAGCTGATTTCATTACCTTTAAAATCGACAGTAATATCCATTTGCTTACGTAATTCAGCCACAATAAATTCAACGGTGGGATAGGGCAAGATTTCGCCCGTTTTTAGGAAGTGTTTCACCTCATTGAAAATCCACGGACGACCAATGCTACCACGACCAATCATGAGCCCATCAACACCAGTTTGATCGAGCAGCTGTTTTGCTTTTTCAGGACCATTAATATCGCCGTTCCCAATAATCGGAATGCTTATATTCGGATTGTTCTTCACCTCGCCAATGAGCGTCCAATCGGCTTCACCAGTATAAATTTGGCTGCGAGTTCTACCGTGAATGGTGAGAGCCGAAGCTCCGGCATCTTGCACACGCAGAGCCGCTTCCATAATGCATTTTGAATTCTCGTCCCACCCTAAACGAGTTTTGGCAGTAACCGGAATGTTCACCGCTTTCACCACGGCATCGGTCATGGCTTGCATTTTGGGCAAATCTTTCAAGAGAGCCGAACAAGCACCACGCGCCACAATTTTTTTCATGGGGCAACCAAAATTCAAATCGATGAAATCAGGTTGAGCTGATTCAGCCATACGTGCGGCATTGGCCATTGACTCAATATCGTATCCATAAATCTGAATACCAATTGGTCGCTCGGTATCATCGAGCTGCATTTTCATTTTAATTTTTTCGATTTCTCGAATTAAAGCCTCCGACGAAACAAATTCGGTGTACATTACATCGGCTCCGTTCTGCTTGCACACCGTGCGAAAAGATTGATAGGTTACATCCTCCATGGGAGCTAAGAACAAGGGAGTTTCACCTAAATCGATATGTTTAATTTTCACAATTTATAATTTGTTTTTCAATTGAAGTATAACTCTTCATGCCATGCATAGACATGTGCAAGAAAAACATCAATTAATGTTTCAGTATCTTGAAATTCATCTGATTTCGGATACAAAGATAATATTTTCGTTGACAATACTCCAATCATGATATTATCGGCAAAAAAGCGGGAAGAAAATATAGAGATTGATTTTTGTGATGTTGCACATAAATTTAGCAAAGAAAAAACACCATGAGCAGCTGTTGAGCTTTAAGAAAGAGACACATTCTCAAATTAAACAACGGCGAGGCTTTCCATCGGTTTGCAAGAAGACTAAATCGTTGAAAAGAGGTTAAAGTAACTTTTAGTTTGCGTGCTGAAAGAGTTTATTGCGAGTTCAAAACAAAAGCATTATCTTCGCAATAAAACTTTATTCTCAACTTTAAGTTCCCCACATGGCAATTACAATTAAACACACAGAGGAAGGCAAATTTCAACTTTTTGAAGATGACAAATTAGCTACTGAAATAGATTATATTTCACATTCAGCTCAACACATGAGCATTACTCACACCATTACATGCGAGGGTTTCACGGGTAAAGGCTATGCAAAACAACTTGCACTTGCTTGCGTGGAACATGCACGAGCCAATGGTATTAAAATTACGCCTAAGTGTTCTTACATCAAATCGCTTTATGAAAAGACTCCCGAAATAGCCGACACGCTACATGGTGAAAATTTCGAGTAATCAATCGAGTTGTAATTAATCGCCGGCACACAATTTTTAACATCGCAAATTAATTACAAAACAATATTCTTATTATCTTTGAGACTTAAAACCCCACAATATGCACATGCGAAAACCACTCGTTATAATTACAATTTCACTTTTAATTATTTGCACTGCACTTTGGCTTTTTATTTCAAGGCAGAGCAAGTCATTTGCAGAGCATTCGGCACTTAAAGCAATTTCACAACGAGCAGCATTGGTGATTGAAATTCCCGATATCGAGAATTTTCTAGAAACACTGAGCAACAAGAGTGATTTCATGACGCAGTTTCGTGAGGTTTCCTATTTATCATCATTTCACAGCCGCACAAGCTGGCTAAATACACATTTACTTTCCAACGAAGCCCTTATGGATCTACTGGAAGACAAGACCATATTAATTAGCTATAATCATCAGGGCAAAGATGCCATTGTTCCACTCTATTGCTTTAATTTCGATCGTGCATCGGAAATTAATCCCACGCTCAAAGGCTTGAAAAACTACGCACAAGAGAATGGGTATAAGTATGAGTCATTCGATTATGACCAGCACGATGTTTTCTACATTGATTTCCCAACAGCAGGAGCACACTACTATGCCTGCCACGAGGGCATTTTCATGATGAGCCAAAGTAAGATATTAATCGAAGAGGGAATTCGCCAGATAAATGCGAGCAACTTAATGACCGACCAATCATTTCAAGAAATTTACAGCACGGTAAGTAGCAGTTCATTGCTCAATGTTTTTGTAAATCACGCTCAAATCGCACCGCTTTTAAATCAGCTCATTAATCCGAACTATCGTTCGAGCATTCAAGATATCTCATCGTTTGCCAGTTGGAGCGAATATGACGTTACCAACAAGAGCAACGAATTTTGGATAAATGGTTATAGTAGTATTTCGAAACAAAACGACCAATACTTAAGTTCGCTAAACAAGCAGAAGCCGCAGCGATTTCGCATGAGTGAAGTTATCTCCTCAAACGCCTCATTCTTTATCAATTTAAACCTAGAAGATTTCAATCAGTTTCAAGAGGACTATAGTTCTTACTTAAAGAATGAGAGTAAAAACTATTACACCCGAGAAACTCGCTTGCTGAATATTGAGAAACAGATTAAAGTGAACTTAACTTCTAAATTCAATCGTTTTTCTGACCATGATTATGCCGTTGTTTATGGTAACATCGTTCAAAAACAACCAGAAGCTAATCGCTACTTCATTGTTAAAACCAAAAGCAAATCAATTGCTGAAGATGAACTATTGCCAATCATTCAAGATTATGCTGACAAAAACGGTAGAACAATCGCTGAACTCAAATCGACCTATACACTCGATGAAAAGGAGTCGTATGACATCTATCAGTTTCCGATAAGCGATTTTTCGGGTGTGCTATTTGGACAGGCATTTGCAAGTGTTGCATGTAATTATTTGTGTTTTTATGACAATTACCTCATTTTTTCGGATAGCGACACATCATTGAAGTCGTATATTCATGATTTAGTGTTACGTTCAACGCTCGACAATGATGAGAATTTTTCAGAATTCAATCGAGAGATGAGTTCAAATTCAAATTTTTATGCCTACCTGAATTTTTCAAAATTTTTCTTAGCCCACGAACAGTTTCTTTCCCCTACACCATCGAAGGTGGTAGCCTCAAATGAGGAAAGCATACGGAAGATTCAAGCAATTGGTTGGCAAATTTCACGAGTTGATGATAAATTCATGAATAATATCTATGTGAATTATAATCCTCATTTAAAAGAAGACCCTCAGGCATTGTGGGCGTCGCAATTAGAATCGAACATTAATATTAAGCCTCAAATGGTTCACAACCACACCGAGCCAGGCACGAAGGAAGTCATTGTGCAAGATAATGCAAACAATCTTTATCTGATAAACAAAGAAGGAGTGCAAGTGTGGAAGGTGAAACTCAGCGGTAAAATCATTGGCAGCATTCATCAGATAGACTTATTTAGCAACAAGCGCTTGCAATATGTTTTTAACACATCTGACAAGCTATTTATTCTTGATCGCAACGGCAACAATGTTGGTAAATTTCCAATCACTCTTCGATCGCCAGCCACCAATGGCGTTTCGGTGTTCGACTATGACAAGAATGGGAAATATCGATTCTTCTTGGCATGCGAAAACAAGCAGACATATGCCTATGACACGAATGGAAACATCGTTGTGGGGTGGAATGGTTCAAAAACCGATGCTGTGGTAACCAATCCGATTCAGCACCGCCAGATTAACAACAAAGACTACATTATATATACCGATCTTCACAACAGTTACATCTTGTCGCGAAGTGGTGAGGCAAGGAACAAAAACATGGAACGCTTTGAGCATTCAAACAACGACATTTATTTCATCAACACAGAAGGACGGTCGGCAATTGCCACCACCGACACGAAGGGAATCATTCATATGCAATTCTTGGAGGGAGAATCGAAGACGGTGAAGTTTGCAAACTTTGGAAGCGATCATAAATTTGTGGCTGGCGACTTAAACAACGACGGTTATGATGACTTTATTTTTGCGGCAAAAAATACACTTGTGGTGTTCGACAGTAATGGCAAACAATTTTTCGAGCAAAAATTTGATGGCAATATTAGCAATACTCCCACCATTTTCACTTTTTCAAAAAATGATATACGGATAGGAGTAACCATTGCTAGCAAAAATCAAATTCACCTTTTTACAACAGATGGTAAAGAATGTAACGGCTTCCCACTTCAGGGAAACACCGACTTTAGTATCGGCCGATTTAGTAGCACGCAAGGACATTTCAATATCTTGGTAGGGAATAACACTGGATTTTTAAATTACATGATATAATCGCCATAAAAAACACACGTCATGAGTAATCAAAAAGGTTTTGGAACAGCTCCTGTATTCTTCACTGCTATATCAACCATTCTAGGGGCAATTCTCTTTCTTCGATTTGGATATGGAGTAGGCACTTTAGGCTTTTGGGGAATAATCTTAATCATCATTGTTGGGCATTTAGTCACCATCCCTACCGCATTAGCTATTTCAGAACTCGCCACAAACAAGCGTGTAGAAGGCGGCGGCGAATATTTCATTATTTCACGTTCATTCGGTCTAAACATTGGAGCTACAATAGGTTTTTCACTGTTTCTATCGCAAGCTATCAGTGTGGCGTTTTATGTAATAGCTTTTACAGAATCTTTTTCAGCACTGTTCAGCTATGCAGCAGAACAATGGTGCATAACACTACCTCGCCAAGCAGTATCAATTCCTGCAATGGGAATATTGGCAGCACTGATTCTCACGAAAGGAGCAAGCATGGGGGTAAAAACACTCTATGTGATTGTTGGAATACTCGCAGCATCGTTGGTGGCCTTTTTTCTAGGCTCTACACCATTTGCCGAAAGCACGGGTTTCAATCTTTCAGACGCACAGTTCCGCAATGCCGATCAGTTTTTTATTGTATTTGCAATTATCTTTCCAGCATTCACGGGCATGACAGCAGGAGTTGGACTATCGGGAGATCTGAGAAACCCATCAAAATCGATCCCACTAGGCACAACCGCAGCCACACTAGTTGGAATGCTCATTTATTTTTTCATTACATGGAAACTAGCCTCATCGGCATCGAGCGAAGAGCTAATGAACAATCAAATGGTAATGAGCGACATTGCACTTGGAGGGAAATGGATCATCCCCATCGGATTAGCAGCCTCAACCATATCATCGGCTATTGGCTCGATACTTGTTGCTCCTCGAACACTGCAAGCACTCGCCTCGGACAAAGCTTTTCAAAGCAGCCGAATAAATCACCACTTGCAAATTAATGATGCAAAGGGCGAACCGAAGAATGCAACGATCATCACAATCATTATTGCATTTATTTTTGTAGCAATTGGCGATGTGAATGCTGTTGCACAAATCATCTCGATGTTTTTCATGGTAACCTATGGCGCACTCTGCTTAATTTCATTCTTAAATCACTTTGGTTCATCGCCATCTTATCGACCATCTTTTCAATCGAAATGGTATTTCTCACTCATTGGCTTTATAACTGCTATATATGTAATGTTTCGCATCGATCCACTCTATGCCATTTTAGCATTTGTAGCAATCATCGGACTTTATTTCTATGTGCAGCACTACCATCGCGATCGAAAGGGATTTGAAATAATTTTCACCAACACATTTTTTCAAGTAAATAGAAAACTTCAAGTATTCTTGCAAAATGCTCGCAAGCGCAACAACTTCAAAGAATGGCGCCCAAGCTCCATTTGCATTAGCGATAAAAGTTTTGAGCGGAAACAAGCTTTCCAACTTCAAAACTGGCTCGCCTATCGCTATGGATTTGGAACATACATTCACTTCATGGAAGGGTATTTTTCAAAGAAGACACACAAAGAAGCAATCGAAATCAAAGATCTACTTTTGGAAGACTTCGGAAGAGTGGAAAATCATGTTTATGTTGACACCATCATCTCACCATCATTCACATCGGCAATTGCTCAAACCGTTCAACTACCAGGAATTGCAGGCATGGAAAACAACATGATTATTTTCGACAACAACAATGCCGACATCGATAGCCTCCGCCGTATTATCGACAATTATTCCATGGTGAACGCTGCAGACTTTGATGTGCTTATTTTGAGAACCGGAAAACACAAAATTCACACTCAAAACGATATTCACGTTTGGCTTCAACGCACCGATGATTTCAACTGCAACTTAATGATTCTTCTTGCATTCATTATTGGAAGCCATCCGGATTGGAAGAACTCTAAAATCAAAATTTTTGAAGTGTGTTCAACCGATGAAATTAACAAGCGAGAGCAAGAGTTGCAAGAGCTAATTACGAAAGGACGACTTCCAATTACATTGAAAAACATTCATATACTTGAAGAAGACAAAAATAATTCATTCAAACAAATGGTGAATAAACACTCTGAAGAAGCCGATTTGATTATCTCAGGATTCAGAGGCGACCACCTAAAACATGAGGGAGAAAAAATATTCGAAGGCTTTGAATGTGAAAACATGCTTTTTGTTAATAGCCATAGTGAGAAAATAATTGAATAACTAATTTTTATAAATAACGTATGATGAACATGAATGCATCAATAGGCATCGATATCGGTGGAACGAACACAGCAATAGGGATTATCAGCGAAGAAGGAAAAGTTCTTGCTAAATCAAACATCAAAACCCCAAAACATGGCAATGCTCCAAAATATGTGGAAGAACTAGCAGAAGCCATTAACGACCTCATCAAAGAAAAAGGCGCAAACTTAAACATTATCGGCATTGGTATCGGTGCGCCAAATGGAAATTACAACTTGGGAACTATTGAGTATCCTGCTAATCTATCTTTTCAAGGGGTTACTCCTTTAGTTGATCTACTTAAAGCACAATTTCCAAAATATGTGCACATTGCGCTGACCAATGATGCTAATGCAGCAGCAATTGGAGAAATGATATATGGCGGTGCTCGTAAAATGAAAAACTTCTTAATGTACACTCTTGGCACTGGCGTTGGAGGCGGCATTGTGGTTGATGGCAAACTGGTTTATGGACACAGTGGATTTGCTGGCGAGAATGGTCATGTGATGTTATTCCCTGGCGGTCGCAAATGCGGTTGCGGACAATGTGGCCATTTAGAAGCCTATTGTTCTGCTCCAGGAATGGCACGAACTGCCTTAGAAATCATAGCTCGCGATAATGCCACTGACAGTCCTTTGGCTGAAATTCCTTTTAATCGAATGGAATCAAAAGACATTTACAAGGCAGCTATACAAGGCGATGCTGTAGCCCTTGAAGTGTTTGAAAAAACTGGCGAATATTTAGGAATGGGACTTGCTGATGCGGTTCACATTTTCAGCCCAGAAGCTATCTTCTTATTTGGCGGACCGACTGCTGCTGGCGACTACATTCTGAATCCTACAAAAGCATCGATGGAGAAACACTTAATGACTGTATTCAAGGATACTGTTGCAATTAAAATTTCTGAATTAGAACAAAATGATGCTGCTATCGTAGGTGCTAGTGCTCTAGTAATGCAGGAGATTAAAAGAAGCTAATTTTTTCTTTCCGGAAGAATCCTGAGGTAAACGCTTACACGAAAATCAGGTTAAATCGAATATGTGGAAAGTCATTAATTTTCTTTCCTACCTTCCAAACCACCACGCATGTCAATTGACACGTGGTGGTTTTTTTTTAAATTCAATTCGTAAAAGACTGCTTAAAATTACTTCTCTTTAAATAAAAGCTTAATTACCATAAAGCCTGAGTGTCAACTCACAGATTAGGACTGAAAAGCACGAGGAATATCCCATATTTAGGATTTGCATGAGGAATGTTACTTCAAGTGTTTCTGAACAATTAGAAATGCATCACCAGCTTGACCATCTGCACTGCCGCTACATCTTTTCAATTTCTTCTTTTGAAAGACCTGTTTCTTTTTGAATTACCTCTATGGAAGTTCCTAGTTTTAATAAGATTCTGGCAGTTTCTCTTTTCCCTTCTGCTCGTCCTTCTGCTCGTCCTTTCTCTAAACCAATTGCTTCACCTTCTTCTCTACCCTCTTCTCTACCCTCTTCTCTACCCTCTTCTCTACCCTCTTCTCTTGCGGTGTCGACAGAGTTTTTGAGATCTCGATAGATTTTCAAACTGGAGATATAGTCACGTTGTTGCTTTTTGTTGAACTTAGCAGTTTCTGCTGCTTTGAAGAGCCTGAGAAATATTTTATCCTTCAGTCTTTCGGGGATGCTATCTAGGCGATTGAGGTTTCGAATGACATATAACCATTTGTCGAAGTGGGTTTCGAGTTCATCAATTGTCTTGGTGAACTTTGGCATTTCAAGATAGATGTAAGTCAGCTTATCATAGAACACTCGCTTGGTTTTCACATTCATCTACTTTACATCCGATCGCTAGTCTTTGGGGTCGTTCTCTTCGTCATCGAAAACAAAGTCGAGGATTCCAATGGTGTAAACAGCATTTAAATTGAAATACCAATCGCCTTTTTGCGCTTGGTCGGCTATCGGGAAGGCAGAAT
>JBKEAC010000113.1:0-9774 GCA_047971925.1 Mangrovibacterium sp. | reverse complement strand
GTTGACATGCCGATCATTGGCTTTGGCACATTTGGTCTGACCGATTATAATGAGTGTAAACAAGCTGTTTTAGCCGCCATTAATTCAGGATATCGATTGTTTGATACCGCTGTTTTTTACGGAAGCGATCGTGCAGTTGGCGATGCAATTAAAGAATCGGGAGTTCCAAGAGAAGAACTATTCATTAGTTCAAAAGTTTGGGTGAGCCACATGTCATATGAAAAGGCAAAAGAATGGTTGCAAATTGCTCTTGACAATTTGGGCTTGACTTATTTAGATATGTTGTTAATTCACAATCCGCAAGGCGATGTTCATGGAACATGGAGAGCCATGGAAGAAATGCATGATGAGGGAAGCGTTCGCTCAATCGGCTTATCTAATTTTTATCCCGACCGAGTGATGGATGTCATGCTTTACAATCGGATTAAGCCCGCCATTGATCAGCTGGAAACTCATGTTTTCCATCAACGGAAAGAAGAACATACTTTCTTAAAGGAACTTGGAATTGTTCATGAAGGTTGGGCTCCTTTGGCACAAGGAGAAAAAGGTATCTTTACAAATAAAACACTCGTAGAAATTGGAGCGAAATATGGAAAAACAGCAGCACAAGTGAGTTTGAGATGGAACATTCAGCGTGGAGTTGTGGTTATCCCTAGAGCTGCCGATGCCGATTTGATAAAGGAAAATATCAACATCTTCGATTTTCAGCTTTCCGATGATGATATGGCTCTGATTTCAGAAATGGATAATCACAAAACACTTTTCTTCGATAACAGAGACCCAAAAATCATTGAGATCTTTTATAATTTAGGCAAAGAAATATAAACCGCTGTGTGGCGGTTTATTTCATCAGAGAGATAACACAAAAAATTAAACTCGATTCAGCACATTGAAAATATCAATCGTATTTCAACGTGCTATAAATATACTCCATATCAACATGAGCTCGCACATGATTAGCAAGCCTGTTGTATTGCTCTTCTTTAAAATTTGAATAATTAAAATCATCAACTTTCGTTGAAAAACCATTCGATTGCAAGATATCTTGAATAACTGCCGCATTATCGAAAATGCCATGCTGATAGCTCCCCCAAAGTTTCTCTGACATGAAGCAGCCTTCCTCGCTTGCATCTTCCATAGTGCATAGTGCTCTTCCTCCATGACGCTCACTCACCCCCATGTGTATTTCGTAGCCACGACACAATTCGCCTTGTTTTCTAAAATAGAATGCACTTTGCACCGTGCGCTTTTCTTTACCCAAAACACTCACAACAGGCAGCAATCCCAATCCAGGAACAGAAACCACATCACTCTCCACTTGATGTGGATCATGGATTTCTTCGCCCATCATCTGATAGCCTCCACAGATGCCATAAACAGCCTTTCCTTGCGCTTGTGCTTGCAAAATGCACTTAGCAATGCCCATTTCACGAAGCCATTGGAGGTCGGAAATCGTGCTTTTACTTCCAGGGATAATAATAATATCCGATCGAAGAATTTCCTCGGGATTTGCCGTATAAAACACCTGCAAACCATCTACACGTTCCAACGCATTGAAGTCGGTGAAATTACTCATGTGTTTTAACAACACAACAGCCACTTTCACTTCACTCATTTGCTTGTGTTCACGCTTTTTATCGAGCACAACACTATCTTCATCATCAATATGAATATCTCTAAAATAAGGCACCACTCCCACCACTTTCACACCACACAAATCTTCTAGCATTTGCCTGCCCGATTCAAAGAGTTTGATATCGCCACGAAACTTATTAATCAGCACACCCTTTATTTGCTTTCGTTCTTTCGCAGGAAGTAATTGCAACGTGCCATAGACACTTCCAAAAACACCTCCCCTATCAATATCGGCAATAAGAATTGTGCTCGCATTACACTCAACAGCAACACGCATGTTAGTAACATCTTTATCCCACAGATTCATTTCCGAAATACTACCCGCACCTTCAAGCACGATGGGATTGTATCGACTTTGTAGGTTGCGAAATGCCTTCATGGCTTCATCGAAAAGGAATTGGCGATCGGTTCCTAAGAAGTATTCTTGTGCCGATTGTGTAACAAGCGGCTTCCCGTTGAGAATCACTTGTGCTCTTTGTTCACTTGTGGGTTTGAGCAAGATTGGATTCATGGCACTTTCACAAGGAATACCGCAAGCTTCCGCCTGAACCACTTGCGCACGCCCCATTTCTAATCCTTCGGCACTAGCATAGGAATTAAGCGACATGTTTTGCGCTTTGAATGGTGCAGGGTGATAACCATCTTGCAATAAGATGCGACAGAATGCGGCGTTAATGACCGATTTGCCAACATCTGACCCTGTTCCTACAAACATGAGCGGTTTAAGCTGCTTTTTCATCTGTTTATAATTTGTTTTTAAGTTGTCAGATGTATCTCGCCATTATAGTCATGCTCGTGTGTGAGATTCCTAAGCTCATGGCTCGTTTCATCTGTTTATAATTTGTTTTTTAGTTGTCAGATGTATCTCGCCATTATAGTCATGCTCGTGTGTGAGATTCCTAAGCTCATGGCTCGTTTCATCTGCATATAATTTGTTATTTAAGTGCCAGCTACATCTCCCCAAAGCATTCAACGTTCATGAGGAAAACTGAGTTCCAGGTTCAATACATCATTACAATCCAGACTATCATTAATCGGGATGATGTAAGCCTGAACAGCAAAGATAATGAATCCTGAAAGTTTTAAATTACTTTCAGGATTCATTATAAATAAAAAAAACCACCCGAGGGTGGTTTTTTAATATTGATTGCTTATTCTGCAGTTTTTCTAGCTCTAGCAGAATAATTAATGTGTAGTGCAGAACATTTTCGCAATTCTTGCTTAATGTCAGTCACGATACCCATTTTTGCATTTGCATCAACCTTAAGTGATGTAATCATTTGAGGCACTTCGGCTTCTTCACGCGCTTCACGCTCAGTAGTAATGAAGTCGATGATATCGCTAGCTTGTGCGAATTGGTCATTCAATTGAATGCGAGGCTCTGAACCATATACTCTTTGATATTGTTTCTGAGGCTCACCAACATACACGTAGCTCACCAATGATTTTTTCACCAACTTAGTAAGCTCCGTTCCTTCAGGAACTTCAACTTGTACCATCATTGTTTGTTGACGCATGGTTGTACTAACCATGAAGAAGAACAACAACATGAATACAATATCAGGAAGCGACGCAGTTGAAATTGGTGGCAATTCCTTATCATTATTCTTTTTAAACTTTGACATATTCCTTATCCTCCAACTTGTTTAGGTTCTGCTTCTGAAATTTTCGATGGGATAATAACTTTCACTGCTTCCTGCTCTTCAGGCAGAATTTCGTCGAATTTTTTACCAAATCGTTTTTTTGACAACTCATCTCTTAGCTCATTAATGGCTCCTACTAATTCATTTTGAACAGCTAGATAGGTTCCGTATGATGTTCCGCGGTCATTTTGAAGAGATATAACTCCTTTAGTGATACCAACAGTTCCGAAGAACTCAACTTCCTTCATTGTTTTTTCGGGAAGATCGTCACTATTTGAAGGGTTAAGCATAAATTCCTTCGCTGCATCACGAAGTTGATTTACTTCCATTGGCTCACCTTCAACAAGGAGTTGATTATTTGCATTCACCAACACCACGAAGACGTTTCTCTCTCTAATAGGAGGTGCATCCGTCTCATCTACCTCTGGAGGCATAGGTGGCAACCTACGCTCCAAACCTTTATCTACGTCCATTGTGGTAGCAACCAGGAAAAAGATAAGCAACATGAAGGCGATGTCGGCAAGTGATGACGACGGTATTTCTGGTACTTTTCTACTCATAATATTATTTGTTTCCTGTGTTTAATTACCACTTAAATTAGTTTTTGCTTACAAGCCCTTTAAGACCAAAACCTACAATTGATACTAAGATCAGACCTAGTAGAACATAAGTTGCATAGAGAGTTGTTCCCACCCATTTTGAAATGCTCGGTGTCAAAGAACCATCAGCAACAAATTTTTCAACGCCATGGAATTGAGGAATTGCATCGCTTGCTAAAGCATAAGAAATAGCTAAAATTATCAATGAGAAAACCAAAGCTATACCACCAGCTTTTGCTGAATCTTTATCGGTTACTGTTTGAACTATTGCAAAAACAATTGCAATAATAGAAGCAGCTCCTAACAAGATGTATGTCCAATTTAAATTGGCCGTAATCCATGTGTTCATTGCAACATCAGTTCTATCGTCGCTCACATTGAATGCCAACATTGCAACTAGAATGATTGAAATAGCAAATGCAACCCATAGAACTATGTTAGTTACTTTTTCAAATTTCATAATTCAAATTATTTTTTTAGGTTGTTTTTCACTAAAATGTCGATCAACGAAATAGATGCATCTTCCATGCTGTTCACAATTGAATCGATTTTTGACAAACAATAGTTATAGAAAATTTGAAGAATCATAGCTACCACAAGACCACCTACAGTTGTAATCAAAGCAACTTTAATACCTCCCGCAACAAGAGTTGGACTGATATCACCTGCAACTTCAATAGCATCGAAGGCTGCGATCATACCGATTACCGTTCCCATGAAACCTAACATCGGTGCAAGAGCAATGAATAGAGACATCCAGCTCAATCCTTTTTCTAGCAAACCTGCTTGAACACCACCGTAAGCAACAACTGTTTTTTCTACCACATCAATTCCTTCATTAGAACGATCAAGACCTTGGTAGAAAATACTTGCTACCGGACCACGAGTGTTACGACAAACTTCTTTCGCTGCTTCAATTCCACCTTTTGACAAAGCGTCTTCAACTGCAACTAAAAGTTTTTTGTTGTTTGTTGTTGCTAGGTTCAAGTAAATAACACGCTCCAATGAAAGAGCAAGACCTAAAATCAAACACACAAGAACGAAAGCCATGAAACCTACACCACCTTCGATGAATTTTTGTTTCAATGCTCCGTGCAAACCTTGACCATTTTCTGCTGCTGCTGCTGCTGTTTCTTCTGTTGCTGCTGTTAATTCAGCTGCTGTTGTCTGTGCTGCTGCAACCGCCTCTTGTGCTGGCGCTTCTTCTTGTGCAAACAATGCAGTAGGCTGTGCAACATAAAGCATACCCGACACTGCTAACAATGCAAATAGTTTCTTCATTACTAGTTTCATTTTAATAATACTTAATTTTTAATTATTTGTTTTCTTTAATAGTTTCCTAAATGCTCACAAAATTATCTTTTTTCAGCAAACAAAAGAATCTTATGGCAAGTATTTTATTGTTTTTTTGTTAATTTAATGTATTTCTAATGAAAAAAACCCATATTTTGACTGCTCGATGCAAAAAATAGGCATTTTCCGAAAACTTATTCTTGAATTTCTCCGCACAAATTTGTTCGCATGCTTAATTCTGCCTCTGCTAAATTAACATTATTTCCCAACACATACATTAATTTGGTAATCGCTGCCTCGGTGGTCATGTCTTTACCATTAATGACACCCGCTTTTAATAACTCTAAACTTGCTTCATATTTCCCAATCTTCACAACACCACCCTCGCATTGTGTAACAATAGTAATTAAGATTCCTTTCTTTATGGCTTCTTTTATTAGCTTGGTGTAGCTTTCACTGCTGGGGAATGTGCCCGAACCATAAACCTCCAACACCAGTCCGCGCAAAAAGGGAATATTTATTATTCTTTCGATTACCTCCGCTTGAATTCCTGGAAACATGCGCAAAACAACCACATGACAATCAAATTTGGTGCGAACAATGAGTTCTTCCGATGGGCTATAGGCTTGTAGATGCTCATGAAAATAGGTTATATCAACTCCGGCTGTTGCTAGTAGTGGATAATTGGGCGAGTGAAATGCACTAAAATGATCAGAATGCCGCTTAACGGTGCGGTTAGCTCGCATGAGCTTATAGTCAAAATACACACAAACTTCCGATATTATCGGTTCATTGCGTGTGTTCTTTGCCGCTGCAATCTCTATCGAAGTAATTAAATTTTCTTTACCATCGGTGCGCAACACCCCTATTGGCAACTGCGAACCTGTAAAGATGACTGGTTTCGATAGTTTTTCAAGCATGAAACTAACAGCCGAGGCCGTATATGCCATTGTGTCGGTGCCATGCAGCACAACAAAACCATCGAAACGATGATAATTTTCTTTAATGTGAAGCGCAAGCTCTGCCCACCTTTCGGGGTTCATGTTCGATGAGTCAATGGGCGATTCGAAGGTGATTGCCTCTAAATGATAGCCCAAACGATTCAATTCGGGAACTTCATTAATGATATTGTGGAACTGAACCGGACTAAGTCCATTATCTTTTTGAACCATGCCGATTGTTCCTCCGGTGTAGATAATCAAAACCGACGGAACACCTTTGTTTGTAGAACCAAAAACTAATCCACTCATAACTTTATTGAAAATATATTTAAGGCACTGGCTGTTGTTATTTCTTCAACTGCTTTAATATCTTTTTGATGTGCTTCTGCAACTTTTTCGGCAATAAGCCTCACATAGGCACTCTCGTTTCGCTTTCCTCGGTGAGGTGCTGGAGTTAAATAGGGTGCATCGGTTTCAAGAACCAAATGTTGAAGTGGAATTTGAGCTATTATTTTATCCATGCCCGAATTTTTAAATGTAATCACGCCACTAACTCCAATTTTGAAACCCAATTCGATGACTTGATTTGCCTGCTCAACTGTTCCCGAAAAACTATGGAACACCCCTTTCATGCCTGAAAAATAATTAGCTCGAAGCACTTCCATGGTTTCTTCAAAAGCATCTCTATTATGTATCGCCATGGGCAAGTCATGTTGTTTTGCCCACTGAATTTGCTGTGCAAAAACATGCTTCTGCTCTTCAATAAATGTTTTATCCCAATATAAATCCATGCCAATCTCGCCAATAGCCACAAAGCGCCTTGTGTTTAAGTAATTTTCCACCACAAGAAGCTCTTGCTTGAAATTTTGATCAACCGATGTGGGATGAATGCCAATCATTGGGAAACACACTTGGGGATAATCATCAACAAGGGCAAGCAACTTATCAATCGAAGCACTATCGACATTTGGAATAAGTATTTTTTCAACCCCTTCATCAATAGCACGACGGATAACGATGTTTCTATCGTCATCAAAATCTTTTGAATATAAATGTGCGTGCGTGTCGATGAGCATAATTAAACCAGACTAAAATATTGAGTATTTTTCAGGAGCTATACAGAACACTGGCGTGTCGGTTTTCAAAATAACCTCCGATGCCACTCGACCAATATAGTTAAAGTCGAAAATGCTCTCTTGGTGTGTCATTAAGACTGTAAGGTCGGCTTGCGTGGCATTAATAAATTCAGGGATCATTTGATTAATCGTTTTTCCTTCCTGCTCCATGAGGACGGTTGTTTCCGTTTTAATTCCCGATTGTTCCAAATAAAAACGTGCGTCTTTAATCTTCCGATAGACTGTTGTTTCTTCGAGGACTAAGGTGTTTTTTATTGCAGAAACAATGTGCACTTCAGCATTATATGCATGCGCCAAACGCTCAGCCCAAACGAGCTTTCCGCGGTGCGGCTGAAACAAGTCGATTGGCAATAAAATTTTACTCGCTCTAATTGGCCTATCGCCACCGGTGTAGGTGAGCACTGGGCAATGAGCTTCCTGAATGATGAGTTTAATGCTGTTTTCCCACGAAGCTTGAGCATTAGGGTCGGTTACTAAACGTTTGTTTAGAAGTACTAAATCGTGTGGGTTTTTCTGCTGCACACGTTTCACCCCTGTCATCATCGATCCGGGCTCAACGAGCAAATGCATGTAGCTTGGGATTTTATATTCTTCTAAATTATCGCTCACAAACATGCGCAACTGGTCGGCTGCGGGCAACAAGGCCGATCGGTTTTGAAAAAAAACACTCAACCAGCTGGGAAGTTCCGATTCTTCATCGACCGATAACAACAAGCTCACTTCACAATCATAACGTTTGTGAAAATTCACGGCTCGTATAATCACATTTTTTCCTTCTTCATTCAGTGTTATCGGCACGAGCACCTTGTTCACTGCGGTGGTAATGGCTTGTTCTATCATAGTTTGGTTTTTTAATGGTTCTATTTAGAATACAGCTTTAATGATGTTTCTTGTACTATCGGAAACGCCCATTGTGTACATGTGTAAACTTGGCACTTTTGCAGCAATTAGTTCTTTCGCCTGCTGAATTGTCCACTCTGTTCCCACCACCTTTGCATCTTCATTAGTTTTGCAACGGAGAAGTTCATTTACCAAATCATCGGGCAAATCAATGCTGAAAGTTTTCGGAAGAACCGTGAGCTGACGAAGTGAGCTGATTGCCTTAATTCCAGGAATGATGGGCACATCAATTCCCACTTCTCGGCATTTCTCAACGAAGTGGAAGTAGGCTTTATTGTCGAAAAACATTTGGGTAACAATATACTCAGCTCCCGCCTCAACCTTTTGCTTCAAATAATTTAAATCGGTATTGAAATTCGGAGCCTCAAAGTGCTTCTCGGGATATCCTGCAACTCCAACACAAAAATCGAGTGCAGCGGTGTTCTTTAAATCGGGATCTAAATATTTGCCTTCACCTAAGTTTTTAATCTGCTTTACTAATTCATTGGCATTCGAATGACCTTCATGTTCGGGACGAAAGACCAAGTCGGTTTTAATGCCATCGCCACGCAAGGCGAGAACATTATTAATGCCAAGAAAGTTTAAATCCATCAACACATGTTCTGTTTCGCTTTTCGAGAAGCCTCCACACAAAATGTGCGGAACAACAGGAATGTTATATCTATGCTGAATGGATGCTGCAATTGCCACTGCTCCTGGTCGTTTGCGAACAACATGCTTACTAACCGCACCACCAGGCAAATCCTTATATACAACCTCATCTCTATGTGTTGTGATATTTATATATTTCGGATCGAGATCGGTTAAGCTTTCAATCGTGCTGTATATGTCATTGGCATTGTTCCCCTTCAAGGGAGGAAGTAGTTCAAATGAAAACAGTGTATTGTTGCTCTTGCGGATAATGTCGATTACTTTCATCTATTTTTTTTATTTGCTTTTTTTTTAATGTTGCTCGCCTTCCTAATCTGCCACATGTGCGTGGTCGAACCCTCGGCTTGCTTCATCTTTCTTTGTTTTGCTTCCATCTCAATTGCGCTCCTCCTTCAATCCTTAATTCTTGCACGCTTAGCGTAATTAATCTTTTGCACAAAGATACAAATATCTATTGAAAAAGGAAAACCATTGTGCTTAAATGTAGACTTACATCGGCAATTTCCTTTATCGCTACAAACTCATTTCTTCTTCTATTTGTGCTGATATTCGTTTTGTTTTTTGTGTTTTCGCACTAAGTTAAGGTGTTATGAACTTAATTATGATAATCGTTTTGGCATTCTTCCCTTGCAATTAATTTATTTAAACGGACTTAATTGCTCATTATTATTCATGAAGAGAATTAAGCAAACCCATTGGCGGAATTAATTATTTGCTCGCTGTAGTTTCTCGGTAGAATTTTCCATCGCCGCCATGCACTTGCACTTTGCTTGGTAAGCCTAATATGCGTTTGCTGGTGTTGGGGTCGGTATAGCTAATGCTGGTGTCTAATTTTTCCTTTTTGGGCGTGTCGGCATTCCTCCCCTCCGCATTCCCCTGCCATGCCGTCGCGCTTTCCGTTGCAATCTTTTAAGTGGGCGAGAACCAAAGCCCACTTAAAAGGATTTCCACTGCAATCGCTCACGCACCTAACGGT
>JBKEAC010000112.1:0-2726 GCA_047971925.1 Mangrovibacterium sp. | reverse complement strand
CAAAAAGGAAAAGCAGCGAAAAAGACAAAAGCAACAAGGAAAAACGCATGAGTAACGAATAAATGAATAGCGTAGTAAGTACATATCAAGAAAAAGGCGGACAATACACCAAGCACATCTACATTGGTTCGCAACGCATTGTAAGTAAGTTAGGCGATGTGGGTTCATTTGGCGTAGATCCGAGAAGAGAAGAATATGCAGGGACAAATGTAAGCGGAACAAGCGTTCCAGATTACGCTAGTAAGTACGGTGCCTTGCAAGAAGTCATAAAAGTCAATTACGCTCATTTTGAAATAGATTACTATGGCGTAGATAATGATGACTATGTGAATGGCGAAGGCTTCTGCTGTGGCGAAACAACGAACACAAAAAGCATCCCTGTAACTGGTGATAACTACGAAAAACTCCAATATTACTACCATCCCGATCATCTCGGATCAGCTTCGTATATCACCAATCTAGATGGCGAAGTGGTGCAACATATCGAATACGTTCCATTCGGTGAGGTGTTTATTGAAGAAAGAAACAATACTTGGAACACGCCTTTCCTTTTCAATGGAAAAGAATACGATAGTGAAACAGGATTATATTATTATGGGGCGAGGTATTATAATCCGAGGATTGGGCTTTGGTATGGGGTTGATCCGCTTCATGAAGAACGCTATGGATTATCACCGTATCAATATTGCCAAAACAATCCGGTGATGTTGACAGATCCAACAGGAATGTTGGATGACAATTACTCCGTAGATGACAAGGGCAATGTTAAGCTAGAGGAAAAAACAAATGATAATTTTGATAGACTATACAGCAAAGAAAGCTGGGATGATGGTACTAAAAGTGAATCAATAAAGGTAAGTGATAAGGGGATTTTGCCACAGTTGGAAAGTAAGGAGAACGTTGCTAAATACAACCCAAAACCAACAGATATTGATCAAGAGGTTTTGTATGGAGTAGTAGCGAATACCTCAAATGCTCAAGATGCGTACAGAATATTTAAATTTTCAGCTGAAAACTCAAATGTAGAGTGGAGTTTTCAGGAATATACAGATAACACAAGTAGCGTTACAACATCCAATAAAAATGCAACTACATTGACTGGGAGACACTTTGAAATCAACAAAGAAAAGCAAATTTCAACTGACATTCATTCTCATCCAAATACATACCGAGATGATTTGAGACCCTCTTCAATAGATGAGTATAACATGAGAGTATATCTAAAAGAGAATCAAAATGCTAAAGTACAATTATACATTCCCCAGGTGACTAATCCAAATGGAAGAATGTTAGATATGGTTAATAATAAATGGATATTATATGGGAGCTATTAGATGCATGCTGTTTAAATATGTGGTTTTTATTTGCGCAATATGCTCCTATTGTGTAGGTTGTATAGATCTCCAGAAAGCAAACTGCAAATTAGATAATCAACTATCTTACCTAATCGACTCAACATCAATACTCCGAAATAACACCTATGTGGATATTAGTGGGGACTTAAAAAGCAATAGGGTTAATATTCATTATGAGTCTATACAAGAGGAGGAATTTTTAATTGCAATGAAACGTAATGTAGATCATATACGCTGTTTTACAGCGAGATTAAAGCTAAATGAAAGTCCTGCTGGAGCTAGGGTGAATTCGGCACTAACAATTGGAGAATCTCCAAACTATATATGTTTATTTGATTTGCCTCATAACCGTTTTCATCGTGCTAGAAACTTCTTTTTGGAAGATCGCATTGGAGACTTTTATATTATAAAAAGAATCCAGTTTGAAGATGACGAAACTATTTTTTGGAATTCGGTTACTGGGGAAACAGCTTTGTATTTGATAGGAACGTCTGTTGTTTCAAGACCTCAAGATTCGTTAGTTTTTTACTCGAGTACGTTTCGAGTAACACCTGAAGATTACAATCCAATTACATTGATGAAAATACATGAAAATAAAATAGATACGTTACTTGATGTAAATACAAATTGGACTGCACATTTTTCTTTCTTTGACAAAGAACACCCAATTATTTATTACATACATTCTTATTATGATGAAAATTATGATATTATAGCCACTTACGCAAAAATGGAATTTAAAATCAAAGGAAGTGTGTCAAGCGAATTGTTAGAGTAATTCAAAACAAAAGGTAACCGTCCGATCAATCCATATTTTCCATCTTCTACTAAAGACTTTCCTTTGTCCTCATGGAAAGAATAGAGAAGCGCAAGCAAACATGGATGCGCAAGCATTATGGCTTATGGAAACAAAGCAGACTAAGTCTGATACAACCAAATTCCAACTATGCAAAATTTAACACAGAATATGATGGCATTTCGCCAACAATCACTACATTTGACATCATGGATAGAGCCACGCAAATAACAATGCCCGACGGTACAAAAACCACCAACGCCTATAGCGTGGAGGGCAACTTGCTGCGCACGCTCAGCACCGACGCTGAAGGTGGTGAGCAAGCGAGCTACACCAACGGCAGTGGCTTGAATGTGAAAACTGAGCAACTCAGCGGACCCGATGGCGTGATAACAACCAGCTTTAAATATGATGCGATAAATCAATTATTGCAAGCCATCGACACCGAGGGCAATGCCATCGTGAGCGCTTATGACATGGGCGGACGACGAACCAGCGTAACGCACCCCGATGCCGGCACAACGAAGTTTACTTACGACAATTTGGGCAATGTGCAGACAAGGCAAACAGCCAAT